>CAZRQJ010000039.1:0-16047 GCA_964602075.1 uncultured Planctomycetia bacterium | reverse complement strand
CGCGCAATCCTCTAAAACAAACCCTTATTAGCGAACGTCTAACTGCGTATGTTAAAATGTCCTTTTGATTTGGAGTTATGAAGCGTTATGTACAAATATGTGCATCCGAAACCGATTGCAATTAAACTAGATGGTGATCAAGGATTTGATCTACGACAGAAAGCAGCGGCATATCTAGCAGAAAATATTAATATAACAGGTGCAGAGCGTGGAAGTGTAGATGAACAAGGCTTCGGAGTTCTCGCGGAAATCGTTATACGAAGTAAACTTGGAATGAGCTTGTTGAATCCTTTAGAGCATCCAGTTGGGTACGATATATTGTTGCCATCTGGGATTAAACTTGATGTTAAGTGTCGCGGCGGAGAGATGCCGTTTAGAGAAATTTATGAAAGCAGTGATGGAATTGGCAGAGAAGCAAAACACAATTTCTTTGCTCGCCAGGTATACGACGATCTGTTAGACGCTGATGCATACTTGATGACACATCTTGAAACACCTTCAAAAAGAAGCCTACCGGGAACCAACAGGCAACGTAAATGGACGTTGTTTGTATGTGGATGGGTTTCTAAAGAGCGTGTTGCACGCGAAGGTGTGTATCTTCCTCGAGGATCTTTAACCGAGCAAGGTCGCACTTGGTTTACATATCGTGGGCAAGAAATTGAATTTTATAATCAAAACTTGAATGGATTAGAGAATATTTGTGACCTACTCGAAATTGACGTTTTAGATGTAGAAATTGATAATAACAAGCAAGGATCTTTGAATTTAACTTCAGTTGATGCGATCAGAATTGCTTACGATCTTATTGGGCGTGGTGTGTTGACTGAAAAACATATGGGAATGATCGCCGAATTCACAAAGTTAAATGAACAAGTTAGAACGGTTAAACCCATTTTGCATAGTAATCAGTATTTCCACTTACTAAAATGGCTTAGGGAATTGGGAGCCGTTACTGACAGTGAACTTGAAAAAACTCAAAAATTAATGCAGGAAGTGCCTTTTACTGGGATTTAAACAACTTTAATTTACTTTTTTCGGATTGGTATATTCTTGTTGCTTCTTCTATGCGCTTGTTGCACACTTCAATGTAATCAACACGTTCTTTTTTAAACAAATACACTTCTTCATTTTTTTCAATACCTATGAAATTACGTCCTTCCAAAACCGCCGAAACCAAAAAGCTGCCGCTTCCACAAGCATTATCCAAGATAACTGCTGTTTGTAAAAGTCCGAATCAAGTATCTTCCTAAATCGACCGGTTTTTGTGTTGGATGGTAAACCTTCCCTTCGCTTTCTGCAGTTTTGAAGTAAATTACATCCGATGGGTATCGTTCACCATTGCTTTTCACTTCAACTGTCTTGAAATCTCCGTAGCTGCCAGTTAATTGGTCTTTTCTGTATCCTTTATTGTATGGCTCTCCAAAACTCATTTGTGGATTGTAAACAGGCTGTTTCTTGTAAAAAATGCATATATCCTCATGTTTGCGTAAAGGTTGTTTTTTTGAGTTCAGAAAATTTGTTGGTTTTGATTTAATCCACATTATCTTGTATTTAAAAAGCTGCGGGTTTGACAACATAATCATCGCTGTGAAAATACCCTGTGACAAGAGTACTATTGCCCCATTATCCTTGATTAAAAATTCATAATGCTTCCAAAGTTGGTCTAGAGGTATAACCGTATCCCAATGATTTTGAGTGATACCATAAGGCAAATCGCACAAAATCATATCTATAGATTTTGCGGGAAGATGCTTCATTATTTCTATACAATCACCTTCAATGACACGGTTAATGAAAGAAGACAAACGACTATCGTAATTTTCTTCAGAGAGAATAATCTGATTTTCCAGAGTTCCAATGTCGCTTTGCATCTTATTGTTTACCGGCGTGGAGTTAGGGTTTTGCTTACGCTTCTCTTGCGTGTCTACAACACTCTCGATAAAGTCCAATCCTAAACTTGAGTTATCCATAGCTGCCTTAAAACTACAGTATAGCATAAGGTTAACAATAGTCAAGTTATTCTGCTCATTTGTGGAAATTCAATAACATGTTCAATTGAAGCTCTACATGTAATATTCACGATATTAAAAAAGAAGAGATTGTAAGACACAGTTCATACACCGCTTAATTTAGGAGTTTATAGGTATTTATAATTCGTATTTTGTTAAAAAGCCTACCCACCCGCGCAATCCTCTAAAACAAACCCTTATTAGCGAACGTCTAACTGCGTATGTTAAAATGTCCTTTTGATTTGGAGTTATGAAGCGTTATGTTAAATGCGCTTAGAGTTATCAGGAATGTAATTTTAGTAGCGGTTGCTGCATCGCTGGTCGTTCTGGCTATCTTTTTGTTTGTCTTATATCAGATGGTTCTCGAAATACAAAGCAAGCAGGAGATCGTGCTCAAGGTAGGCGAACTGCCCAAAAGCGATCAAGCGACAAAGATTTACGCGAACGATTTCAATCCTAAGACAGGTGAAGGAACGCTTCTCGCAAACATAGCAATCAAGAATAGAAAGTACGTTCCGCTCGAAGATGTACCTGAAAAACTAAAGTTATGTGTGCTTGTAACCGAAGACGCACGTTTTTACCACCACAAAGGCTATGATCCTATGGCAATGGCGCGAGCGATGGTTACAAATATTAAAGCCGGAAGCATTAAGGAAGGCGCGTCGACAATTTCCCAACAACTCGTTCGCAATGTTTACATTCCACATATCAAATATGAAAAGTCGGTCAACCGCAAGGTACACGAAATTCTTCTCGCACAGAGCTTAGAAGCGGAGTACACAAAAGAAGAAATACTCGAAGCGTACTTAAACTATATTTTCTTAGGCGCTGGCTCGTATGGCGTTAGTGCGGCAGCTGAAACCTATTTCGGCAAATCGCTTGAGGAACTCACTCTCGCTGAATGTGCATTGATTAGCGGACTACCGCAAGCGCCTACTGACCTAAATCCGTTTAGAAATCTCGACAAAGCGCTTGACCGTCGCGACAAGGTATTGCACAATCTGATGCGCTCGAAGAAAGATTTTGAGAAAACAGGCAAACCGCTCGATTTATCGTCAATATCTGAAAATGATATAACGAGCGCGCTTAAAGAGCCGATCAAGTTAGCAGAAGAATCCGAACCGGACGCACTGCTTTTCCCTTGGTTTACAAGCTATGTCCGTGAGTTGTTGTATGCGAAGTACGGGCAGGATCAAGTTCTACGCACAGGCATGACGGTCGTAACGACTCTCGATCCCGTTCTTCAGAAAACAGCAGAAGAGATCGTTTACGAGAACATCACAAAACACGAAAAAGCTTACAACGTCCATCAAGCTTCATTGAGCTGCGTTGAAGTTGAAACTGGTTTTGTAAAAGCGATAGTCGGCGGTCGCACATACGGAGTCGATGAAGGCAAGAGTGTTTTTAATCGAGCAACGCAAGCGTACCGCCAGCCGGGAAGCGCGTTCAAACCGTTTACATACGCTACCGCTCTCGAAGAGGGCTGGAAAACGTCCGATTGGGTGAACGACAATCCAACGAAATACCCGATGGGAGGCAAGAAATTCTATTCGCCCAAAAACGCCGACGGCTCGAACTCCGGTTGGATTCCGCTTGCTTGGGGACTTATTAAATCTAAGAACGTCGCAAGCGTGTGGCTTCTTAACCAGCTCGGTCCGGAACGCGTTATTCAAACTGCACGCGATATGGGAATAACGACGAATCTGCAACCTTACTTAGGCCTCACGCTCGGCGCGAGCGAAACTTATCCCTTTGAAATGGCGCAGGCGTTTGCAACCTTTCCGCAGCAAGGGTACTTCATTGAAGCTACACCGATTCTTTACGTAATGGACTTGAACGGAATGGTGCTTGAAGACAACCGCAACAATGTTGATTTCCGCAAACGCCGCGTTATATCCGAAAGCACTGCGTACACAATGGTATTGATAATGAAGGCAGTCAACACGTCGGGTACGGGTGGCAGAGCTAACCTAGGCAATCTTATGCCAAGCGCAGGAAAGACCGGCACGACGGATGAGCATCGCGATTCGATGTATATCGGATACACACCTTATTATTGCACTTCCGTCTGGGTAGGCAATGACGATCACTCGCGTATGCATAGAATGTTCGGCGGCGTTATGCCCGCAAAGATTTGGCACGATTTCAATGTCAAAGCAGTCGAACTCAAGAAACTTGAAAAGAAGGATTTTTCAAAACCACTTGGGTGGAACGGCATGGGAGTTCCGTCTTTTGCAAGCAAGGGTGTCGAGTCGGAGAACACCGAAGTCCATACATCCGGCGGTGCAGCGGTAGTTATTGCGCCGGGTACGGGCGGCGGTGCAGTTGCTCCTCCAGTTACCGGCGGTGGAGGGGGAAGCGGTGAAGGTGGCGGCGGCGGACGACCAGCTCCACCGAAACAGCGAGATGAATAATTACGGGCGGTGGGTTTGATGCGTACGGTTTTAAGATTATTGTTGCTTACCGTGGCGGTAGTTACAGTGTTGGGCGCCGCGCCGCGTAACAAGGAAGAACTCACACTCAAACCCGAAGAAAACGCGCTCGTTTTGCTTGAAAAATACTATCCCGACAAAAGAGTTTTATCGGTCTTTCCAAGTTCATACAACAAACCAGGAGCGAAAGACGGCCGTTTTGCTTCGGTGGTTACAGACTCTTCAAGCGGCTTTGTCAAAGTTGTAAACATAAAAGGACGCGATATAGTAGAAATATTTGAAGCGCGTTACCCTCTGGAATCCGCAACAAATATCAACGTCGGATTCTTAGTTGAAGGCGAGCACATTATCAATGTCTGGCCCGACAAAGACATTTCAAAACGGCTGTCGAATTTTGAGATATACTCGCTCACAAACAAACGCTCCAAGCCTTTATTCACGCTTACGAAAGTCGAGAATATGGCGATAGATTTCGTTGACGATATAACAATGGTGATAGTTCAGCGCTGGCCGAACATAATTAATACGAATACCAACATAAAACCCTCAAAAGCTGTATATTTTATACTTGGATATGAACCGGAAAAGAACGTCTATCGCTTAGTTCCTCACCTTACAAAACTCCCCGGAGAAGAACTTGACGTAACCGCGCGATTAAACAACCAAGCGGTGGAGCATTACAGAAACGGCAACCTAAGAAAGGCGGCGGACGTTTTTCGTAAAGTAGTCGATATGGCAGGCGGGGGAGTAGCCATTAGCCGCAGAAACATGTCTCTCGTTCAGCGCGAGATTGAAGCCCTGGAAATGCAGAAGATTACTCGCGGCGATGTTATGATAACGCCAACTTTTGACGACGCTCGTTTGTCGTTCTTCACGGGCAACTATAGCGAATGCGTCAATTTAATCACTTCTCAAGGACGCACGACTACGGGCGACCGAATGGTTATGCTTGCCGTGTGTTATGCGCAATTAGGTTTGTGGGGCGACCTCGATGTCGTAGATAAAGTGCTTTCTCGCGGAGACAAGAATTTTAGCCGTGAATATTTATCCTATATGTGTGATTTGTTGAAAGGCATGTACGAAGAAGCGAAATACTTTCAATACTTGAAGAAGCTCGAAACTCACGATGTCAACCACCCAAATCTAATCGCTCATAAAGCTCTGCTTCTTGCGGATCGATCGCGCTTTGACGAAGCGGCTAAGTTGATAGACGCATATCTGAACAAATTCAGCATTCCGCCGCTTTACGAAGCGAAACTTGTGCTGATTCGCTACGAACTTGCATACTTGAAAGGTGAATCGCTTAAAATGGCGGAAATGGAAGCGAAGATGTATTCGCTTCAAAAACCCGATCTCTCATATCTCGTCGAGATGTCGAATTACATTATCGAAGAGAAGAGTAAATCATCCACAACCGCGTATCCACTCGACGAGTTTCAAGAGCGCGATCTCGACCTTGAGTGGTTTAAAGAATATGTAGGAAAATAAGCTGATTTAATGCAACGGACGCCGTTTCTGCTATCCTAGACTTTCGATTAAGAAGAGGTGTGAGATGGCGGAGTTAATCGACGGCAAACTCGTTCGTTCTGCAGTTTTGAAAGAACTTAAAACGCGCGTGTCAGCGCGTGCAGCGGAAGTCGGCAAGCCCGGCTTGGCAGTAATTCAGCTAGGCAACAATCCTGCAAGCACTACTTACGTGAATAACAAAGAGAAATTCGCCGCAAAAGCGGAGATTAACGCAACTGTGTATCGGCTGGCGGAAGCGACGACGGAAGACGAACTTCATGCATTGATTAACGAACTGAACTTTAACTCGGCAATACACGGCACAATCGTTCAAATGCCGCTTCCATCTCATATTGACACAGACAAAGCCGTTGCCGCAGTCGCGCCCGAAAAGGACGTTGACGGACTGACGCCGATAAATCAGGGCAGTTTATGGACGTCGCGACAGAGTTTGCGCTCATGCACGCCTGCGGGTGTTATGAAACTGCTCGACCATTACGGCGTTGAATTGAGCGGCGCACGAGTCGTTATTGTCGGGAGATCGAACCTCGTCGGCAAGCCTTTGGCGGCGATGATGCTTGAGAGAAACGCAACCGTGACGATATGCCACAGCCGCACCCGCAACCTTCCAGCCGTTACGAAAGAAGCGGACGTTCTGGTTGCTGCAACGGGGAAGGCGGGGCTGATTACCGCCGATAACGTGCGTGAAGGCGTAGTCGTTATTGACGTGGGAACGAATTACATTGAAACCGGCGAAGTTGACGAAAACGGCGCGCCGGTTGCGAAACTCGTTGGCGATGTCGCATTTGACGAAGTTGAGAAACTCGCAAGACTTATAACACCCGTCCCCGGCGGCGTCGGCCCTATGACTATCGCAATGCTGCTCGACAACGTCGTTACCGCCTGGGAGCGTGTTAACCGTTTCTGACACGAGAGGTTTAAGTGATACCTGCATTTAAACCGGTCTGAATCAAATAAATACGCCGTCATTACTACGCAGTTGATAGAAAGAAAAATCCAAACTGCGAATTCGAAAATGTTTCACGTGAAACATTTTGCGCGGGAAATTTCTCGAAGCAGGCTTGAAGCCTGCGTTACGCTCGACGTTGTCGCCTTATAGCGACACGTTACTCCGAACCGTGCGGTTAAACTCACGACAGCGGAGAATCGTGACACCTCGGAAGCGATACTTACGTATCGCGAGGAATGGAGTTACTCACGTAACTCAATCCGAAGTCTAAACTTGGAGTGCGGCACGTAAGTGTCGCCTTTATTACGGAACGTAAGTTCCGTTGTTAAAACATACCTTTTACAGCGATACTGACGTATCGCGAGGAAGAGAGTTACTCACGTAACTCAATCCGAAGTTAGGAACTTGGAGTGAATAATATTCGGAGTCGCTTTTTTTAGCGGCGTGAAACGCCGCTCTCTTTTGGCATCAGACAAATATAGGACATTTTGAATGTCGAAAGCCTGCTTTCGTTATCGAAAAGGTAGCCGATTAAGGCAGGTAGCCTGCCCGTTCCAAAGCCGTGGCACGCCACAGCACTCCAGCGAAACTCAATCCGAAGTCAATCTGCGCGTTTCTCCAATTTCCCTCCATATTCCGAACTCTGTGTCTCTGCGTCTCTGTGGTTTTACATCTTCAGATGCTCTTCCTCTCCCACGCCTTAAGCGCTACTAAAAGAATCTGGGCGTCGGACGGGGACACGCCGGATATGCGGGACGCCTGCCCGAATGTGCGCGGCTCGACCAGCGTCATCTTTTCTCTCGCCTCTTTCGACATCTGCGTTACGCCCCCGAAATCGAACCCAACCGGTATGGCGATGCGCTCGACCGACATAAACCGCTCGATATCCTGCATCTGACGTGCGATATAACCCGCGTATTTGATTTCGATTTCGAGATTCTCGATTGCCTCGTTGGAATATTCGTAAACCGCATCCCACTCCGCGGCATCCGCGCCCGAATCGGCAATATGTTTCACGTGAAACATTTTTGCTATGGTTATCGCCGGACTTTTCAGCGCGTCGTATGCGCTTTTTCCCGCTCCACCGCTTTCCCCAAGCGCAAAAAGTTCGTCGGGTTTAACTTTCAACCGCTTCAGAAGAGTTTCAAGCTCGCGTATTTCATCTTCGAGTTTTGTTAAGGCTGCCAGCCGCTCATCGCTCACAAGCCCGAATTCATGCCCGATTCGGGTCAACCGTTGCGCCGCGTTTTCATGCCTGCAAATAAGCCTGTATTCGCAACGCGCCGTGAACATCCTATACGGGTCGGTCACGCCTTTCGTTACGAGATCGTCAACAAGCACGCCGATATAACCTTTGTCCCGCGTCAAGACGAATTCCTGCCTGCCGAGCGTTTTCAGCGCAGCATTCGCCCCAGCCATTAAGCCTTGCGTAGCCGCCTCTTCATATCCGCTCGTCCCGTTAATCTGTCCGGCGAAATAAAGCCCGTCGCATAGTTTCGTTTCAAGCGTCGCCTTAAGCCCTACCGGATCGTGATAGTCGTATTCGACCGCATATCCCGGCGTATTAATCACCGCATTTTCGAGTCCGGGAATCCGACGGACGAAACCGAGCTGGACATCGCGCGGCAGCGACGTAGATACGCCTTGCAGGTAAACCTGCTCCGTATCCCATCCTTCAGGCTCGATAAATATCGGATGCGTTACATTTTCAGGGAATTTTGCGATTTTATCTTCTATACTTGGACAATACCTCGGACCAGCTCCCGTAATCGCCCCGCTGAACAGCGCCGATAAGTGGCGATTCGCTTCTATGTAATCAATCGTGCGCTCGTCGGTGCGTGTGAGCCAGCAGCAAAGCGTCCTCAACCGTTCAAGTTTTCGATAGTTCGAAAAGCCGTATTCGTAATGTTCGGTAGTCTGCACGTCGCATGCCGTATAGTCTATCGTTGCGCCGTCCACTCTCGGCGACGTTCCGGTTTTGAGCCTGCTCAATTTGAAACCGACGCGTACGAGACTTTGCGACAATTCGACGCTCGCAGGTTCGCCTATTCTCCCGCCGACAATGCGCTCGTCGCCGATGTACAGCTTTCCTCTAAGAAACGTGCCGGGGCAGACGACGACGGCATTCGCTTTGAATTCGCGCCCATCGCTCGTCTTTACACCGCTGACTTTACATTTGGCATTCTCAACCGCCGCATCAACGACGCAAATTTCGACGACGGTTCCCTCAACTACTTCAATATTAGCTTGTTTTTCGATTTCTTTCTTGATTTCAGCGGCATACTTCGGTCTGTCAGCCTGTGCGCGCAGCGTCCAAACCGCCGGTCCTTTGCTTGTATTAAGCCTGCGGATATTCAGATAGCTTTTGTCGATTGCGTCTCCCATAACTCCGCCCAGCGCGTCAATTTCGCGGACGAGATGACCTTTGGCGGGCCCGCCGATACTCGGATTGCAGCTCATTTTCCCGATTGTTTCAAGCGACATTGTTATTAAAGCCGTTCGCGCGCCCGCACGCGCCGACGCATGCGCCGCTTCCACGCCCGCATGTCCACCGCCGATAACAATTACGTCAAATTCCATAAAGCGGTTTTGATTATACATACTGACGCGACATTTCTTAGATTGAACCGTCTTGTCGCGTGGTATACTTAAATTTCATTTCTTGTTTAAGGGTGTTTAAAGTGAAAACTAAACGATTCGTGTGGATCGGAATTTTGGCTATTATTAAAGCCTCCGTACTTATAATGCTGTTCGCGTGTAATAACGCTAACAACTCGGAGGGATCAGGAAGCGGCGGATTCGGCGGAATTATCGCTCCGACCGATAGTAAAGACGTGCTTGTACAGGTTGGCAATACGACCGTCAAGTTCTCTGAATTGACAAGCGATCAACGTTTTAAGCAGCTCGTTGCAGACAAGATTTTCGCCGCGATTCTCATTGACAAAGGGCTGAAGGAACGCATCGAAATATCGGAAGAAGACGTCGATAAGCGAATAGCGACAATTAAAAAGCAGTTTCCCGACGAAGCTATTTTTAACAAGACTCTTAAGGATAACGGTTATACGATTGAATCTCTGCGTTTTGAACAGCGCAGGTATCTTATTCTAGATAAACTGCTTCGCAATAAACTTCAGTTTACAGAAGAAGATCTCCGCGATTTTTACGACCAGAACAAGCGTCTTGTCGACCAAGGATATGCTGCGGAAAACGGTCTAACCGAAGAAGAAACGCTTAATCTGACTTATGAAACCGTGCGTGAATCAGTTGACCGCGTCTATATGGAACAGAAGGGTATGGAAGTGTTCACGGAGCTCCGAGAGGAACTTATTCGTGAATATCACGATTCGATGAAGTTCAAAATGATTCCTAAAATGACGCTTGCGGATTTCCAAATTTTCGACGACACAACTTTGCCGGGAACGGACTCTGGCGACGGCGGCGAAACAACGCCGAACGACGATGCGGTTCAAGAGCATTCCGAAGACGACGGGCACGACCACGGCGGCGAAGCGACTCCTCCTCCCGCTGAAGGTGAAGCGTCCGGCGGATAATTTTGCGTCGATTAAGCTGTTACTGTGAATTAAACGGTATGCGCGTGTTCTATGCGCAACCGACGTACTCAATATTATTAAGGACGGGCATTATGACTTCAAAGAACAAACACTCTTCGATTGGGCATGAAATACTGGTTGTTATTGTTCTTACAATCGTATTCCTACTTGCATCTTGCAACGAAGGAAGCGAATCAGAAAACGGCGGAGCATCGGCGGGAGCCGCAAGAGACGCTGGTAAAAGCGGTGCTCAATTGTCTGGCGACGCTATCGGAACGATAGAGGGTAAATCTATATCGAAGGCGGTCTTCGACAGCAAAGTCGAAGTGGAACTCTCGATGTACGCAGGCGGCGGTGTAGAAGTGACCGACGAAATGCGTCGAGGCACAAAACGCAGCGTATTCGCGCGTATGGCGTCCGACGAATTGGTCATGCTTAAAGCGGAAGAATTAGGCGTTGCGCTCTCGAAAGAGGAAGCGAAAGCCGATGTTGACAAGGTTGTCGAGCGGATGGGTGGCGAAGATGCCGTGCTTGCATTCTTAGGCGGTATGGGCGGTGGAATAAAGACAATTGACGAGTTTGTCGCTTGGAAAAGAGCGGAATTGAGCCGCGAAGCGCTAATAGATAAAGTTGGCGGCGAGGTAGAGATTGACGAAGCCGCGCTCAAAGCCGAATTCGACAAATTAATGGCGGACTACGAGACGGCGCGCAATGCAGGCAAGCCCGCGATCATGCCGGGAGGCAGTTTCGAGGAGTTCGTTGAAAGACGCAAGCTTCAGGAGAGACTTGTCAAATTCGACGAGTTTATTGACGCAGCGTTGACTACCGCAAAAGTTGTAGTGACAGACCCAGACCTTGAAGGCGCGATTGATGAATTCGTCAAACTTTCATTCGACCAAACGGCGACCGGCATGAATCCTCATGGAGGCGGCATGGGCGGTTCAATGCACGGCATCGGAAACCCGCATGGCGGTATGGACATGAGCGGCGGCGCGGGCGGTAAGAGTCCTCATGGCGATATGGGTGGCGGCAGCGACAAAGACAAATCGGAAGGCAGCGGCAAAGACATCGGCAGCGCGCACGGGTAGATGCGACACGACACGCTGCGAATGTAGCGAAAGCGTCCGTTAGTGATTGATGTCAACAAGTCGTCGCGCGTTCGGACTTGTTCTCGTCATAGATTACAAAGCTATGTTCTTGACTAGTTGGGGATATGCGGATATATTATCTAAGTTGCATAGCTGGAACGAGCGGCGACGTGCGTTTCGGTTTCGTGTAGATTGAACGACGCCTTAAGCCTTCAATCGGACAAGGAGAGGTCTATGCGCTCACTAGTTTTGGTTGTTATCGCTATTATTGCTGTGGCTTTTATTTTCTCCGCGTGTTCGTCCAAAAACAAAGACATCACGATAAATCCGGGTGATCCATGGACTCCTCCGCCTCCGCCTACCGTTGACGCTACTCCGCCCATAATTGCAGGCGGCGTTCAAACAAGTCAACTGTCGGCGAGCGCCGGCGATCTGATTTCGCTATCAGTTATCGCAACCGACAACGCCAGCGGCGCGCTGACATACACATGGGACGACGGCGGCGGCGGCGGCGTATTTACAGGCGCTGGTGCGCGAGTGAAATACTCGAACGCGACCGAAGGCACATACACGATTACCATAACGGTATCCGACGCAGCAGGCAATCTCGCATCGGCGACAATTGAGATTACGGTTGGAACTGGTGGCGGCGGTGGTTATTTCGATACGCTTCCCGGAAGCCTGCACGGTACGGCGAACGGTATGCGCTGGTGGTATGAACAACCGGACGGATTCGGTGCGCTTACCGGCGTACAATACGATGATACCGGATGCAACTCTTGCCATGTGTACGCTACCGGAGAAGGAGCGATGGGGACGGAGAACGGATGTTCGAGCTGTCACGCGGAGGACTTCAGCGTTGACGTGCCCGGCGCATGCCTTCGTTGTCATGCGCGTCAAGGAGCGGAGATAAATTCGTTTACACTTCCCGACGTTCACCGTGACGGCACCCACTTTGAAGGAAGCTGCATGGGCTGTCACTCGCTCGACGAGATTCACGGCGACGGTACGAGCTACGACTCTATGCACAGCGAAGGACAATTCAAAGTTGATTGTGTCAACTGTCATACCGGCGAATATGCGCCCGATCCTGCTATTGCCGAACACGCAAGACACCTCGATGCGATTCACTGCGATTCCTGCCACGTATCTACGACGATAACCTGCTACAACTGCCACTTCGATTCGCTTATCAACGATCGCCAAAAGAGACCTTACAAAGCGTTTTCTGGATTTGTGTTTTTGGCAAACGACCCGCAGGACGGGCTTATCCGCACGGCTACTTATCAATCGGTCGTTTACGGCGAGCATACGTTCGTCGCATTTGGTCCATATCACGGTCACGCGATTACAGCTGGCGGGCGCACATGCAACGACTGCCACGGTAACACATACGTTGACGAATATCGCGATACGGGAAAGATAACGCTTACGGAATGGGATGCCGCCGAAAATGCGGGCGCGGGCGGAGTTGTTCACGCGCAAGGCGTTATTCCGTTTATCAATCCCGACGACTATATACTTCAATATGTTAACTTTGACGGAACTAACTGGACGCCTTCGACAACCGAAAGTGAAGGCACGCAGTATAAATTCATCGAGCCGTTGACGGATACGCAACTCGACGCGCTAGAGATGGACTTCGGGGCAGCGTATGCAAACCTGCCGACGAGTCTACACGGTACGTCTAACGGAATGCGTTGGTGGTTCGAGCAGTCGGACGGTTTCGGTACGCTGACGGGCTTGGATTACGACACTACGGGCTGCAACTCTTGCCACGTTTATGCAACAGGACCTGGAGCGATGGGTACGGAAGACGGATGCTCAAGCTGTCACGCGGAAGATTTTAGTGTAGATATGCCGACAGCTTGCTATCGTTGTCACGCGCGTCAGGGACTCGAACTGAATCAGTTCGGTTATACTGACGTTCACGCCGAATCTGATAGTTTAGACAGTTGCTACTCGTGTCACGGGTTTGATGAGATTCACGGCGACGGGACGGAATACGACTCGATGTACAGCGAAGGGCAGTTCAAGAAAGGCTGCGTGGACTGTCATAAAGGCTCGAACGCGCCTCCGTCGAACGCTGCGCACAGCATGCACATCAACAATGTACACTGCGATTCGTGTCATATGCAGACCGTCGTGACTTGTTACAACTGCCATTTTGATTCGCTTATCGACAATCACGAGAAACGCCCGTACAAACCGTTCGACGGATTCGTCATACTCGGCTATGATCCTGTCAAAGCGATGGTTCGTCCAATGAGTTATCAATCCGTTGTCTATGGCGATCATCAGTTCATTGCGTTCGGGCCATACCACAGTCACACGATTACGCCTATCGGACGCGCTTGTGCTGAATGTCACGGCGAAGGATTCGGCGGCAACGCAAACATAACCGAGTTGAACGACACAGGACGCTTGGCGGTGACGAAATGGGACGCGGCTGCGAACGGCGGAGCGGGAGACATTGTCCATATGCAGGGCATCATACCGTTCATGCCGGAATTTTTCGACTTCGCGTTTGTAGATTACGACAGCGGTACGCAGACTTGGACGCCGACCGGAGTTGCGGACTTCAATTATCAGTATGAGTTTATCGAACCGCTGAATGCCGACCAGCTCGACTCGCTCGGATATAACGGCGGATAATAGAGCTGTTCGATTTACCTGTCGTGTGATAATCGAAATGTGGTTTGAATATTTAGGTGGGAAAACGCGCCTGACTGGGTTCGAACCAGCGACCTACAGCTCCGGAGGCTGTCGCTCTATCCGCTGAGCTACAGGCGCACAAACTGATTTTAACACGACGACGAGCGGTACGCTTCAAACAAGGTGATTTCGCGTATCAACGGATTATTCCACGGCGTCTTCGTCGAGAACTGCGCGCACATCCGCTTCGATAGGCACTGCGATGCTTGACGGCTTCATTGCGCGAATCTGCTCTACGTCTATCGCAATCTGCCGTTTCAGGGAGGCAATATCGCTGAAGCTTAATTCGGGACGTATGCGCCGAACGAATACTATTTCAATTTTGCGTCCGTACAGATCGCCGTCAAAATCTAGAAGATGAGCCTCAATCAACATTCTATCGGGTAATTCTGCAGCGTAAACCGGTTTAACGCGCGACGGCATTATGTTTATCGCCGCTTCATAAGTTGATTCAATTCCTTCACCGCTTTTATTAGTTAAATTCACAACGCCCGCGTAGACACCCGACGGCGGCGACAGTTTGAACTGCGGTAGAAGCACGTTGGCGGTAGGGCATGCGAACGTAGCGCTGCCGATGCGCTCACCTTCGACAACGATGCCGATAACGCTATGAAACCTGCCTAGAAGCGCGCTGACAGCTCTAAGCCGCGCCTCGCGTATCATTCGACGGACGAGACTAGACGCGGCCGTCCATGCGCCGTATTTTTTGCGACCGACGCGGCGAAATCCGATGCCAACTTCGTTCGCGATGCGCAAAAAATCTTCGTCTTTCACTAAACGGTCGCTCCCAATCCGATGATCATGTCCGACGAGAAGTCCTGTTATGTCGAATGTAGAATTTATCCAGTCGAGAAACTCTCGCGCTTTCATATGAGCGATGCGTTCGTCGAATTGAAGTTCGTAAACTATGTTGACGCCTGCACGTTCGAGATGCGGAATGCGTTCAAGCGGAAGCGTCAAAAGTTCGCGCGGCAGCGTGGTGTTGAAAAAAACAGCTGGCGGAAAGTCGAACATAACGAGCATCGCTTTCGATCCTTCATCACGCGCCAAATCCGTCAATGCCGTAAGTATGTGGCGATGACCGCGATGCACACCGTCGAACGTGCCAATCGCGAGCGCGGCACGCGGTCTACCAGATGGCAGGTTGTCGCGAGAGTAAACTTCGATTCCCACGCGTCTATTTTAGCGCGCGTTAAGCGACCTGCGTAATTTAAGCAACAGAGTTCGTTATTTAGCTGCCGTAAGCATCATTCGGGCGATCACTAGCAGCAGAACGGGATATGCAAATCCGAGCGTAAGCGATGTAACCATAATCCGCCGCAGAAGCTTGCCTATGCGATCTTCTTTAGGTTTCAAAGCCGCGTAGTTACTGAACATCACGGCGGCGAACTGCGAAACGAGTGCGAGCAGGGCTATTATTCCAAGCGGAAAGAGTGCTGGAATGTGCATGACCGAGAGAAGAGCCGCGGCGAGCGATAAAACTACGCCGAGACGCGTGAAAAGCGCCCATTTGCTTATTGAAACCGATCGGTTTGCGTCGTTGCTTAGTTTGGCGAATTCCTTTTTTACCGCATCGTCTTCTTCGGTTGTTTGAACAGCTTTTTTGCGTGCGATTAGATCGTCGAATCGATTGAAATTATCGCTTAACGTATGGAAAATAATTGTGTGCAGCCACCTGTCAATCGCGTACCAGCCGACTGCGGTTAGCGTCAATAGAGCGAGCGGAATAAACTTGAGGATTACCATATCCACACCGTTATTGTAACAGAGAAACAC
>CAZRQJ010000038.1:0-16124 GCA_964602075.1 uncultured Planctomycetia bacterium | reverse complement strand
TACGAGTTTGTTTTTTAACGTTATTCTTTATATCTTTAGGCAGTTTCTTGAATTCATCAATGGACCAGAGGTCGTCATACAAACTTGATTCCAAAAGTGATAAGCGGCGAAAAACATTTGAAAGTATGCCGGTTGCTTCCGCTCCTGAATCTATGGATTCGCCCAAAATGGTTAGAGCATCAGGTTTGCGAAAGAAAAGCGATTCTACAAACTGGAACACTTGCTCGCTTGGTACGCGCGTTACATTTTGTCTTACAATATTTTCGGAGAGTTTCTGAATCTTATCAGTTGTTTTAAGCAAGGACAGTTTGCGTAGATCGGAGTCAATCAATTGAGGCAGGTAACTATTCGACATTGCAATAAGTTTGAGGCTCGACTCTGTTAATGCCAAGCCATACTGCTCTTTGGCTCTTACTTCTGCCCACTCTTCAACAGCTTCCGTTTCGGTTGCTGCTTCCTTATCAACGTATTTCGTTTTAGCCAATAGAAGATTGTTGATAACTTTCCTCTTGTATTCTTGAACCTTACGCCAGTTATCGAAATTAGTATTTTGAGTGAAGACGACTCTCTTGTTAGGTGGGCAATCTCGTATTGCATTTTCCAACCGATCAGCATTGTTTCCAAGCAGTTTAATGCTTGTTACGTTGTCAATCCAGTGACCTTCCTCGAAAGCGAACATATCTACGACGGTTAGAATTTCCACAAGTTCGTCAATGGATAAATCGCTCGCGTAGTGGTGACTAATCTCTGGAAGTTCGATTAGTCGTCTAACCTCGTCACGAATAATGAGGTCGTCTTTTGCTGTTACGTAGTAAATCGCCACGCTATGAGTTTACAACAAAGTTCGACGGAAGTTAAACTGTGTGACGGATTGCTGATAATCATTTAGCTAGAGCTTGAATCAACGCTTTGCCAAGAAATCGCTCAATCGCGACATACCCTTTTCGATTTGTACCTCTGGATAAGTCAAGCTGATTCTGAAAAAACCTTCACCACTTGGGCCATAGGCTCGACCCGGCGCAATAACTACACCCGTTTGTTCGAGAATTTCCGCTGCAAAAGCAATGCTGTCTGTAAACCCATCTGGCAATGGCGACCAAATATAAAGAGTAGCATCAGGTGGTTTCACCGCAATCCCGCAACTATCTAGGGCATTGCACACTGTGTCGCGGCGCGCTTTCATACGTTCGTTGTTTTGACGAATCCACGCTTCTGCTTCGGGGCGTAAGAGCCCTTCGCTTGCAGCATCCTGCATCGCACCAAACTGTGAAGTATCGTGGTTGCTCTTGATGCTCGCGACTGCATCTATGAGCCTTTTGTTGCCACAACACCAGCCAAGACGCCAGCCTGTCATGTTGAATATCTTTGAGAAACTGTGAAACTCAATGGCGTAATCGAGTGCGCCCGGTACCGTGAGTATGCTGCCCGGTTTTTTGTTCGGGTTAAAATAGTTTTCACTGTAAGCAAGGTCGTTCACTATCCAAATGTCGTTTTCTCGGGCGAATTCGACGAGTTTTTCGTAAAACTCATAGCTAGCGGTCGCTCCCGTTGGATTGTTAGGATAGTTGACCCAAATTACGCGCGCCTTGCTGATTACATCGCTTGGGATAGCGTCTAGTTCGATCAAAAAGTCGTTTTCAGGTTTAAGCGGGCAGAGGTGCAGAAGAGCTCCGTTGTAGGTAGCCGCCGCTTTTGGAACGGGAAACGCGGGCTCATGGTGTATTGAATAATCGCCAGGGTCGAGTATGCCCATTGCGAGATGAGCGAGTCCTTCTTTTGCTCCAATCAAACAAAAGATATGGTCTAGAGGAATATCAACGTTGAATCTTCTGCGCATGTAAGTGCGCACATTTGAAAGAAAATATTCAGTGCCTTCATACGGCGGATAGCGATGATATTTGTTTTCCGCAGTGTATTTCTGCATTGCTGCTACGATAAAAGGCGGACTTGGTAAATCCGGATCGCCAATAGACAATTTGACAACGTCGATTCCGCGTTCGCGGGCTCGCGCTTCAGCCTTGTCAATTTCCGCAAACAAATACGGTGCGACTTCACTCACTCGTCGTGATACTCCACGCGGCATTACAAACTCCTAAAAAAAAGTCAAGTGATTGTAACATTAGCGATAGCTGTTTGCTTCAACCAAGAATTAATGAGCCATGAATTAATGGTGAGTTAAGAGATTTTATTGAAGGTTTCTTCTATCACCAAATTTCGCCAATACAAACATTTCGGCTTGCGCAGAATTCTCAACCTCGCCGCGATCGTGTGCGCCACTGACAGCATTGAGTATGTCGCCTATTAGTATTCCGGGTTTGAAACCTAATTCAATAAGCCTCTTTCCGTTGATTGGTGGATTCTCCAAGAAAAAATCTACCTCGTATAGCTCGTCTTCCCATTCTTCCTGCACCTGATCGTAGATACTTTCAAACAGCGATTGCGACGCGGAAAGAAAATGCTCCATCACCAAACCTTCATCATGAACTGCCTTAAGTGTCCATCTGATAATTGGGCTAATTGAGCTTGTACGTTTTCGTAATAACGATTCTGGAATACGAAAACTATATGTTGAAAAAGTTATAGCGTTCCCGATGTCTTTATTCGAAAAACGTAAGCGTGTAAACAACCGATAACCAGCGGACTTTACTTCCCCGCTAGATACCGAATCGTCTCCCGTCCACATCAATTTGGCAAGATCAACAGCACGACTTGTTTCAATGGACTCGCGATTATATGCGTGAGACACATACCAATCTAATTCGTCAGTATGTCTGTCAAGAAACCAGTAAAGAAGTAGAAGGCGGTTAATTCGACGGCTTCTGTCCAACACTGAATACAAAATTTCCCAATATGGATTTACTTCAAGAAGTTCCGGCATTATCTCGCTTAACTTATCCATATGCGCTAAATGACGGAAGAACGTTGAGGCTTTAATCGGAAGAATTAGTCCTTTTACAACTTCTTCTCTAACGCGTTCCGGAGTAACTTCGTTGAGGGATATATTGCGCGCCGAATTCACTAGAATCGGATCGAGGTTCAAATCGAATCTTGCGGCTATTTGAGCTGCTCGCAATATTCTAAGCGGATCTTCAGCAAGTGAATTCGGAAACACTAGTCTAAGCAGTCTTTGCTTCAGATCGTTTTGTCCACCTGAAGGATCAACAATTGTGCCGTCAGGTGTCATCGCCATTGCGTTTATTGTGAAGTCACGGCGCATCAAGTCTTGCTCTATAGGTATTGATGGGTCGAATGTGACATCGAAATCGCGGTGATGAACACCTGTGGAGCGTTCACGTCGGGGCAGGGCAATGTCGCATGACACTCCTTTTGCAAAATGCCACCCAAACAAGTCGCAATCGGAATCTGGAGTGAATTTAATAACGCCGAACGATTTGCCAACGAAATCGCAGTTACCCAATGAAGCGAGTTCATTCATAAGCGACTCAATTGGTAATCCACAGACTACATAGTCGCGATCTGGTTCACGCTCAAGAGCGACAGACTGACGGAGTTTGTCCCTAACTGCGCCACCAACGAGATACATAACAGTTGCCACGACTGGTGATTATACGAGATTTTATGTCCGACTTACTCCAAATTGCTCTTGACTAGCTCTATTGCTTTCGGGAACAGGATGTTGTTTTCTTTGTGTATGTGGATGTGTAAATCCTTTTCAAGCTCATCGAGCCCGTCTAACAATGCTCTATATGTGTTGCAGGCGTCAGCGGGGTGGGTGTATCGGTTGGTTAATCTACTAAGTGTGCGAAGTGCATCACCCGCATTGTCATGTTCAAACTCCATCTGTTGAATCGGAGCATTTATGCCACAACTGGTTGAAGGTAATTTGCCTTCCGCTTCAAACTGACGAATAATCGGGAACAACGCTTCCTCTTCTTTGAGTAAATGCGCTTCGATTTCGGTCTTTAATGCGTGGAATGTATTAGACAATTCAAGGAGTTCCGGATGGTTTTCCTTATGCGCAGTGTAAGTATTGCCTAGCAGCAGAGTCAAACGAGGCAACGCTGTTTTCATAAAAACGTGATGTGTATCTTCAATATGATCGCAGAGTTCAGTTAGTGTAAAAGACTGGACATCTTGTTGATTATCAATACCGCTTTGATTATCTGACTCAATGAGCGCTCCGATTACTTCAAGCAAATCAACTCCTGCTTTACCGCAAGCCACTCCGAACGGTGTTCCGCCGCCGCAGCAATAGTCAATTCCGTAATTTTCAAACACCTTTGCCCGTGATATTCGTTCAGCTACAATTACGCCAACTGTGCGTGAAGCATCAAATGTTTCGTTTACATTGTAAGTCTGTGAAGACTCCATTGTGAACCTCCAAAATTAAATAATCTCGTATATACAAGACAATATATATTATCAATATCGTATATAAATGTTTCAGGAACGTGTTCTTTTTTTCTTAAAAATCATTACGGACACACTTGTGTTTGTCTGTCACAAACACTCTCGAAATGAAATCGAAAAGGTGCGGAGTAACAAACTATTCCGTGGGCATTCCGATATCCTCACGAGAAAATAAAGCACGGAACGGAATATCTGCTTCTGCATAGGCTTCTTCGCCGCCTTGTTTTCTGTCTAATACTGCTATTACTCCGATAACGTCAATCCCAGCGTCTCGCAGTCGTTTCGCTGCTTCAAGCGATGCCCCGCCTGTCGTAACAACATCTTCGATAATCACAACTGGCGCGCCCTCGACACGTGCTCCCTCGAACAGCTTTGCGGTTCCATAATCCTTCGCAGCTTTCCGCACAAATATTGCAGGTATACCCGTTGTTAAAGATACGGCTGTCACTAGCGGAATTCCTCCGAGTTCGATACCCGCAAGTTGTCTAGTATTAGAAGGCAACAGATCAGCTAATGCCATTGCTACGTCTTTAAGAACGTTAGGGGTACCTTCAAAGATGTATTTGTCGAAATAGTAACGGCTCTTTTTTCCACTTCTTAAAGTGAAGTCGCCTTCGAGAAGCGCTGCATCTCGCAAACGTGACGCGAGTTCATGTTTTACTTGTGTTGACATGGTAAAAATCCTCCAAGTGATGACGTTAAATATTAGCATCATCCGCTGCCAACCATCGATTGATGCTGAATTTCTGCAAACATCTGGTACAGATGATTCAGCTTAGTCTAAATCACAAGTAGATACCAAGGCAAACAAGATCTTTGTGCAAGGTTTTACGCCGGTCTTAATGTTACGTTTGCCGTAGTTTAGTGCTATTTTCTTTAATAATACTCGTTTTAATTGCTGTGAAACTAAGACAGACACAGCAATGCTTACGAAGAAGTCATATCTTTCTAAGAGACACGAGGATGTTAGACGAGTGATAACTTGAAGCTTTCATCACAACAATATTGAAGTGCTGAAGTAGGATAAGTGAAACCCCATCACGCTGTTTTTAAATTGTTTATTGAATCAAACCCCGCAATCAATATAGCGCGCTAAAATATTATTGCTTTATCCACGGCATGCTGTTGACACGATTATAGGCAAATCGCTTACAGTAATTTAACGGCAATCAAGCTGAAATAAAGCGAGGTGAACAAGTGAAATCCAGGAAAGGTTGGACCAGCAGAAGAATCGGTATCACGGTTGCAGTTTCTTTTCTATCTACCTTGATACTAATCGGCGCATTGAATTTTATGGTAAATCCGTACGGAATCTACTCTTCTCGTGTCGTTCAGAATACAGATAGTAACATTAGGAAGGAGAAGTTCAGATTGTTCAAGGTTTTTAATCTTGAGCCTGACACTTTGATTATCGGCTCGTCTAGGGCGATGACGATGAATCCAGACGATGTTATGACTCGTGTACCTTCGTATTGTTTTAACTATGCCGTGCCATCGGCAACAGCAGAAGATTATTTTGCAATATTGTCATTGCTCACAGGCGATATAGGAATTTACGTCCAACGCGTAATTCTGGCGGTTGATTATGAAGCGTTCAATCCCGCTGAACCTTTGCATTCAGAGATTCGGTATTATCCTCCGTATGCAAAGCATCTAATCTTATCTAAAGGCGTTACAGCGAACACTGCCGAAAAATTGATTTTATTAATGTCCTTTCAGCAAACGGATGAATCTGCGAAAACGCTAAGAAAAGTCCTCATTAAAAAGAAAGACAATCCAAAGATTAGAATTGAACGTAACGGGCTTGCGATCCAAGTTGAGCGCGAGAAAGAGATAGAAGAAGGCAATTTTAATTTAGATAAAATTCTTGCTAAAAGGGTGCGCAAATATCCAGAACGCAGCTTAAAACTCTCAAAGTATGATTCGCTTGATAAGAAGCGACTTGAGTACTTGGAGCTGTTTTTGAATTTCTGCAATGATAACGACATTATTGTTAACGCGTATATCACTCCCTATCATCCTTCTCTGTGGAGTGTCCTAAACGAGCACCCGAATAGGGACAAGCTTGACGAATTCACAGTCGAACTAACATCGAGATTCAGAGCGCACGGGATCGAATTGAAAGACTATTCTCATATAGCATCGTTTGGTGGTGACGAGTCTAAGTTTTACGATGAAATTCATCCAATGCCAGATACGCAAGCCAAAATCCTCGATTCGCTTTTCGGAAAAAGAATGGAAAATAATGCGAAAGAGGAGACTGACGTTACAAATCAGTCTGAATAGAGAACGGTTTTTTTATGCAGTTCACTAGCTATCAGTTCATTTTTGCCTTTGCACCTTCAGTAGTGCTTCTACATTGGTTGATTCCATCGCGATACAGATATTTATGGCTTGTTATTGCAAGTTACGCTTTCTATTCATTCTGGGACTGGCGTTATGCAGGGATAATGCTGTTTATTGCGGTAGTTGATTACTTCTTAGGGATTCAAATCTATAAAACACTACCTAAGGCGAAATCCTTAGCTCGGCTGTGGCTCTTGTTATCTGTTTTTTCTAACTTAGGGTTACTGGTATTCTTCAAATATTCAAACTTCATTATTGGGATTTCAAGAGTTTTGTTTGATCGTGCCGATTTCGATCTCTTGAGTCTTGTGTTACCGCTTGGTATAAGTTACTTCATATTCAGATCTCTTTCGTACACATTCGATCTCTACAAATCGCGCTGTAAACCAGCTCTGTCGCTGTTACATTACGTTTCTTACGTTTCGTTTTTCCCAGAGCTTTTAGCTGGGCCAATTGACAGATATAAAGATTTAGGCAATCAAATTGAGAACCCACCGCAAAAGTTGTCGACAGAATATCTCAATCTAGGTTTGTTTTTTTTCGCGTTAGGCTTGGTTAAAAAGCTGCTGATTGCAGACCGCGTCGCTTACTACTCTGATCCATTATGGTTGGATGTAGTTCACTTGTCCGCGTTTGAAGCTTGGATTGCGACATTTGCCTTTTCAGTTCAGATATATTTCGATTTTGCTGGATATAGTTTAATCGCAATAGGGCTCGGTTTTTTGTTGGGGTACAAACTTCCACAGAATTTTAATTCACCATATCGGGCGAAAGACATTAGCGACTTCTGGCGCAGGTGGCATATGTCTCTGTCATTCTGGTTCAGAGACTATGTTTTCTTTAACATCGGCGGAATGAGCCTCAACGCCAGATGGATGGCTTTGTTTGTCACGATGGCTCTGTGCGGCTTTTGGCATGGTGCGTCGTGGCCATTCATTGTTTGGGGAGCGTTCCATGGACTTCTGCTAATCACGCACCATCTATTGCGTGAAAAGAAAAAGCGCTGGAAAGGCGGGTGGTTCGGGATTTTTGGAACTTTCATTTTGGTTTCGATTAGCTGGGTTGTTTTCAAATCCGATTCTTTGTACAAAGCCGGTTTGATGTATTCTAAGATGCTTGGAGTCCAAACAAGTATATCGACAACCGTAGCAAATCAAGGAATTGACGCGTTACAGATTTATAAATTAGCTATTCCGAATCAGCTTTTTGTTTTAATCATTCTTGGTGTTACATGGGCAATTTTCTTGCCGAACTTATATGACTATGCGGTAACGCGCGGGAAAGCTCCAAACTTCCTTATATCAGTGATTTTAGGATTCCTTTCGGCTGTAGCTGTAATACTGATTTCAGATTCAAGTCCGTTTCTGTATGCGCAGTTCTAATCCTTACGATTTCTTTCATAAACAGCAAGACCGCCAACGTCTTGTCCAATCCAAAACCTGCCATCATTATCGATAGTTATTCCTTCTTGAGCGCAGCCGGGTAACAGCTCCCATCGTAACGTCTTACCTGTGTCTGGATTGACTATCTGCAGTAGATTCTGCCATGCGTGAGACATCCAAAGTCTATCAGCTCTTTCATCATACATAAGGTCGCCTAAATTTATCTGCTCGCTTTCGATCACTCTCTGAATCCTCACTGAAGCTGCCTCTTTGCCAGCTTCTCCACCTTTTTCAGGAAGAACCACTACAAGAACGCAAGTAGGATCGTCCTGATTAGCTAAGAAAAACTCTCCACCCAGAGAAAGACCGTGTATTGACCGAAATGCTATACCTTCAAACCCGTTACCTTTTTCTTTGAAAGCAGGCTGCCCTTTGTAATTCGGGCTAACCTTGAAAGTGCGTAGGTGCTTAGGTCCGTCGGGAGCGACTTCGTAAACGCTTTCGTTTGACTCGTCGCATATATACAAAAGCCCATTTGTCCAGTTCAAACAGACACCTTCAAGGTCTTTACCAATTTCGAGTTTCCCCACTACTTTCGTGTCGGTAACTTCGCCGTATTCTGGATGTTGAACAGGAACGAGTTCAATTTCAAATACAGCGCTTGGCCGTCCAACACCGCCATCATCAACAACGAAAAATGTGTTTCTGCCGGGATAGTAAGCAATACCAGACGGTTCGGGAACATCGCTTAACGGCAATGAACCAGCAAAGACCCAAGGTGACGGCTCAATTGTGAATGAATATGCGGATTGCGCATATTCCGGTTGCACAACAAGGGCTACAGTAGTTATTGCAGCGACCAATATTAAAAACAGAAACACAAGAACGACTTTTCTATGCATACAAACTCCTGGATTAGACACGATAACAATATCATTGAACAGGTTTGAAAGCATCGTTTTCAGATTGACCTCGAGCGACCAAAGTTATCCTGTCTTAATCGCGTCTTGTGCCGATACGCCTTGTTCAAGCTTGCTGTAATCAAGCTCGCTTCCAAGCATGCTGTGTGGAATAAGGAAAATCACAGTCATTACAATAGACGCTAAAAAAGCTGCAAGACGTTTGCGCTTTTCTGGGGTGTTTTTTGCAAATGTAATAAACCATAAAGCGACTATCCAAGCTACCCAAGCAATCAGCGTCTTGTTGTCGGTTAAATCGTAACCTAAAGGTATACCTGTCCAGTATTCACCGAACGCGCTTTTCTGCACTAACATTCCAAATATCATTCCACCTAAAGTTAGGGACGCAAAAGATGCCCAACTGAATTTTTTCATAAGTCCCATAGGTTTAATGGAGTCGAGTAAAACTCGCATAGCAAACAACATAGATAAAAACATTAGAATGACGTGCGGTGCAAGAATCCAAGCAGGTACATCACCCTTAAAACGGATAATGGCCGGCATGTTGTTTGTCGGCAGTTTAATTTCTTCTCCAGAACCGCGCAAAACGATATAGTATTCAAGTTTTCCTGCTGGTGGCTGATTAGGCAGGCTTGCAATAAGTTTTGTGCCGTCGTATTCCATGCGTGTAATAGTATAGTCGTATGTGGTTTTATGAGGTTTCCAATGAATAGAGCCGCTTATCGCTTCAGTGGACTTAAACACAATTTGGGCATCCGTTGTGCCGCCCCAAGTTCTAAGAAGGCTATATTTAATTCTTTCACCCGCGATATCAGTATAGCCATCAATTGGATGAGTCGGTCCTGTTAATCTCTGATAGACTGCGCTTGCCAAGGTTAAGAGTACAGCTAAAACCCAAAGGGAGATATTCAACCATACACGGCTTGATTTGCGGTCTTCAAGAATATTCTCGTCTTGCTTCCGGCGGGGCTTGGGTTTAGCGTACTTTGCTTCAAAAGCTTTATCTACTTTTTTCGGGTCGATGGACATTCAGATCACCATCCAGAGAAATTAGATTACTTAGAGCGGGTGATTATAACTTGACCGAATAAATATTTGCAAACAAGACTGAAAGGTATATAATACTTAGTTCTTGCGGTTCAAGTCGATCGAGGTTTGCCGCGCACATTTGTTCGCTATTGTTTGGAGGCACAGATGAATTTCTTCTGGCTCTGGCTGATTTTAATAGTCGGTGTCGGTGTTGCGTGGGTGATTGCGCAGAATAACGTATCACCCGAGTTACGCGCGCGTATTACCGGCTGGTTCGTCATTGTTGAGATTCTGCTTTTGGCATTATGGCAACCCGGTTTCAGGTATTTTGAAACGAATACACCGTTTATTAAACTAGGTTTAGATTTACAAGGCGGTGCGGATGTGTTGCTGCAGGCACATGCACCCGATCGTGAGCCAACATATGATGAAATGAACGGTGTTATGGCAGTTATTCGAAATCGAGTCGACCCGAATGGCGTGAAAGAAATCATCGTTCAACGCGTCGGCACAGACAGAATCAGTCTCCAAGTTCCAGGAGAAGACGATCCTGATACATTAGCAAAGCTAATCGGTGAAACAGCTCTGCTGGAGTTCATCGCAACCGGTATGGATAGTTTTGAGAAAGGAACGGTTTTAACTAAAGAAATCGAGTCCGGATTTTCACAGGTGACGATCTAAGTAAGGCTGAATTCGCGTACAGCCAAGGACAGCCAATTGTGCGCTTTGAGTTCAAATCTGAACCAGGCAAACGTTTCGGGTCTTTTACTAGTGAAAACGTCGGACGGTACTTAACAGTAACGTTAGATAAAACTGTTATTACAAGTCCGGTTATTAAAGGCGCTATTTGGGGTGGTGAGGGAATAATCGAAGGTGGTTTCACCTTGGAAACTGCAGACTTGCTGGCGCGCCAGTTAAATGCAGGTCGCTTGCCTATTCCTGTTGAGATTATCGAAAACCGCGTAATCGGACCAACGCTCGGTAAAGAATCGATCGATTCGAGTATCAAAGCTGGTCTTGTAGGTTTCATAATCATATTGTTGTTTATGGCGATCTTCTATAAGCTTCCCGGTTTAGTTAGTTGCCTGACTCTGAGTTTTTATGTAGTGATAGTGCTTGGGTTTCTGTCTTTGTTCGATGCAACCTTGACGCTGCCGGGTATTGCAGGTTTCTTATTGTCAATAGGTATGGCTATTGACGCAAATATAATCATTTTCGAACGATTAAAAGAAGAGTTGGCTTGGGGTAAAACGCTGTCTGCTGCGGTAGAAGCGGCATTCGCACGCGCATGGGTTGCTATCTTTGACGGCAATTTGACAACCCTTCTCGCGGCATTTGTACTGTTTGCATATGGCACTGGACCTGTTAAGGGGTTTGCAGTCACACTCTCTCTTGGTATTACCATATCGTTTTTTAGTGCGGTTTATGTGACCCGTTTCCTTCTTACGCAGATTAGCGTTAAGTTCCGCGACGAGTCGATGTACGTTTAACCGTTGGTATTAATGATTCACGCAAACAAGTTGTTGGAGCACAGCAGTGATTAAGTTAATTGAGAAAGATCCTGAAAAACTTAAGCCGATACAGTTTATGCGCTACGCATATCTTTGGATCGCGATTTCCGGTGTAGCATTCATTATCGGCTTCGCATTTATGTATTCCAATGTTCAAAATCCGCACGTCGGAACATTGCTAAAGTTAGGCATTGACTATGCTGGCGGGAATCTGGTATCGGGCACAACTGGCATCGATGTTTCGAGCAAAGATGTAACTGAAATCGTTAAGAAATACTCGTCTGTCGAACCTGTAGTTCAAGTCATCAAGAATGAAGGACATTCACGTGACATCGAGATACGTACACGCATTAAATCCGACCCAACGGCGGATGAGTCCGAGCAGAATATTCAGCGAAACGAGAACATTGCACAGATGAAAAAGGAAATCGGTGACACTTTTGGTGGATTTACCTTGAAAACACAAGAGTATGTCGGACCGATAGTCGGCAAAGAGCTGATTCGCAATGCGATTATATCGTTGATACTTGGCTCTATTCTGATTCTTATATATATTTTTATCAGGTTCGGCAATTTTGTGTTTGCTATCGCTGCAGTGTTGGCGCTAGTGCACGACGTCATAATCACTCTTGGTGGCGTCGCTGTGATGCAGTTGGAGATTAATGCGGCATTTATAGCTGTAATTTTAACGATTATCGGTTACTCGATTAACGACACAATAATTATATTTGACAGAATTCGAGAGAATTCAAAAAAATATCCAATGCTTGAGTTTACTCGCTTGGCGGATATCTCTATAACTCAAACAATTATCCGTAGTATTGCGACCGTCTTGACGGTTGTCATTATGCTTTTAGCCCTAGTGTTTTTTGGCGGAGAGAATATTCAAGACTTTGTCCGTGCCATGCTCGTGGGTATCATAAGTGGTGCTTACTCTTCGATTTATGTTGCAGCTGCTCTTATAAATATTTTCAGAAAAAAGGAAAGCACACGAACAGCAACGACAGTTTCAGAAGCAATTTTAATGGCAGATGCTGCTATCGAAGCGAAATCTGGGAAGGTAGCTAAAGTCGTGCCGAAACGCACAGTATCTTCGGCAATAAAACCAGAGCAAGAGTCAACAGTTAATCGTTTGTTGGATGCGCAGGTAGTGGATGCAGACGGAGTTATTGATGATTCGATTACCAATACTTCAAAGTCTGAAAAGCGTGTTTCGAAGAAAAAGGGACAAGCTAGACGAAGGTAGATGTGTCACGATTTAGAGTAAATGAGCTGGTGCGCGGTCAAGCGGAAAGCCTTTCAATCAGCCTTGATTGTCCAGAGATAATTGCACGTACGCTTATTACTCGTGGAGTTACCAATAGAGACAGTGCAATAAGGCTGTTGCATCCGCCAAAATCGCTTATCTACTTTTCGGACAAACTCGACACACTCCTGCCAGTCATCCAAAGATTGTTGGCTGCTAAAGCTCAAACGGAAAACGTACTCGTTTACGGCGATTATGACGTTGATGGAATTGTTGCGTCTGTCGTTTTGCACGGCGCTTTACGAGAACTGAATATCCCTTCTAATATATATCTTCCTAGTCGTTTTGGTGAAGGATATGGATTATCCAAACAAGTTCTAGCTAAAGCCAAAGAAGACGGCTACGATCTCATAGTCACCGTTGATTGCGGAACGACTGCCGTTGACGAAGTTGATTTCGCTCGAGCGATAGGACTCGATATTGTTATAACCGATCACCACGAACCTCAAGACGAAAAGCCAAACGCATTGATTTTGAACCCGCTGCTCGACAGTAAGTGGAATGAGGAATCAAAGTATCAGAATTGTGACGCAGATGGTTATTACCCTTGCGGAGCTGCCGTAGCTTTCGCTCTAGCGTGTGAGTTGTTTGAATCTTGCGGTATTCCTAGCGAAAACCTTGCGGACAAGTATTTAGAGCTAATTGCATTGGCAACCATTGCTGATCTTATGAAATTAGTTGGTATCAACAGGGCGCTAGTGGCACATGGATTCGACCAGATGCTCGACACTTTGAATCTTGGATTAAAAGCGCTATTTGTTGAATTTGGCTTAAATACAAGCAACATCCCTACAACAGAGCAACTCTCATTTACGATAATTCCAGCCCTTAACGCTTGCGGTCGCATGTACAGCCCTCGGATAGCACAGAAACTATTGACAGTGACAAATTCAAACGAAGCTAAGCAGTTGGCAATCGAGATAAAACGAGTAAACTCCATGCGTAGAGATGTTCAAGAAAAAGTGTTTCAAGAGGCAGCGCGCATTGCGATTACTAAGTCTGATTGTGACGCTCTAGTTTTGTATAATCCAGATTGGCATCCAGGCGTGTTGGGAATCGTCGCAGCAAAGATCACGGAACTATTTAAGAAACCTGCAGTCATATTAAGTTCTGCGCACGGCGATGATGGAACAATTCGTGGCAGTGCAAGAAGTTTCGGCAGCGTAGATATGAGGGCTTGTTTCGAGGAGTGTCATAACTTTCTGGTTAAGTTCGGGGGACACAAAGTAGCAGCTGGCGTAGTTGTAGAACCATCACAGCTAGAAGCGTTTATGAGTGCGATGAACGAAGCGGTTACTCATCGTCTCACGAATACGAACAACGACGAGCAGACATCGCTGGGAATTGTCAATTTAGACGTTGAAGCGACAATATTCGAGCTTTCAACGCTTGCTGCGGAGTGGATATGGAGACTAGAGCCGATCGGCAGTGGAAATCCAGCGCCATCTGTTCTTGTCAAAGGCGTGCAAGTTTCAAATGCGCGCACAATCGGGCGCGACGGAACGACAATATCGGTGACGCTGCGCGATCGCGATTTTGAATTGCGCACCGTAGGATTTAGAATGAGTCATTTGATTAATCGAATTTCATTCGACTCGCTTTATAATGCTCATCTTTCCTTGCATCCCGAGTTTTTTAATAGTGAACGTAAGATTCGCTTTGAATTGCATGATTTAGAGGAATGCGAAGGATGATTGGTTCAGAGGGTTAAGGAGCTTGACTATGACAGTAATTGAAGCTGATAATCGCTTAAAACATGCAATTCGCGATGTGCCTGATTTTCCCAGAAAGGGTATCCTTTTTAGAGATATCACCCCGATACTTTCAGATCCTGTCCTGCTGGAACTGGCTATAGAAGTTTTTTTATCACCTTATTCCAACGAAAAGATAGATAAGGTTGTCGGCATCGAAAGCAGAGGTTTTATATTTGCACCATCAATAGCGATGCGTCTTGGCGCGGGCTTCGTTCCTATCAGGAAGAAAGGTAAATTACCGTCAAGCACTATTCAGACAAGTTATGCTCTTGAGTATGGATTTGAAACGATGGAGATTCATGTTGATTCTATAAGACGAGGTGAACGAGTAATAATCGTTGACGATTTAATCGCGACAGGCGGTTCTGCAGCTGCTGCGGTGAAGATGGTTAATGAGCTTGGCGGCGAGATTGTTGGCGCGAGTTTCCTTATCGAACTTAAGTTGCTTCGCGGTCGTAATGCGCTTGACAACATTTCTGTTTATTCTCACATCGTCTATTAGAATATTTCGAGTGTGTATATATGTCAACAAGATTTGAGTTAAGCGAGTGGGAAGCCGTAATCGGGCTTGAATTGCACGCTCAACTCAAGACCGACACAAAGCAGTTCTGCTCCTGTAAAGCAGTTTTCACAAACAACCCTCTCGAAGCGAATACAAACGTTTGTCCGATATGTCTAGGTCATCCCGGCGTCCTGCCTGTTCTTAATAAACGAAGTGTCGAGTTAGCTTTAAGGCTTGCCTGCGCGGCAAAATCGAAAATTAACCTCAAAAGTGTATTTTCAAGAAAGAACTACTTTTACCCCGATTTACCGAAGGGTTATCAGATAAGTCAATACGAAGTTCCGCTTGCAGAAGGTGGAAGACTGAATTACTATTACTCGACGGATGATAAACCCCCACTCCTAACTCGCACTGCGAATCTTGTGCGGATGCATCTTGAAGAAGACACCGCGAAAAGCTATCACTTGCCTGACGGTACGAGCATCATTGACTTCAATCGAAGTGGAATTCCCTTGATAGAAATTGTTACACAACCCGATTTCAGAAACGCTGATGAAGCCGTTGCGTATCTGGAAGAAATTCGCTTGACAATGATTTATCTTGGAGTTTCAGACGCAAACATGGAACTTGGGCAGATGCGCTGCGAGCCAAATGTTAGTGTGCGCCCAGTTGGTTCAAACGAACTACGCACGAAAAGCGAGATAAAAAACTTGAATTCGTTTGCTACTCTTAAAAAAGCAGTTGATTATGAATTCGAGCGTCAATCACACGTTTGGCACACAGGCGCTAAAGTCTTTCCGCAAACCTTGAAGTGGGATGATTCAGCGATTGGATTCGACGGACGAGTCGGCGCGACGGTTGCAATGCGTACCAAAGAAACTGCCGACGATTATCGCTATTTCGATGAGCCAGACCTTCCACCGCTGGTTATAACCGATTCAATGCTCTCGAAAGCGAACGAGTCTGGAATAAACACAGCTTTTTCAAATAAGAGACGTCTTAT
>CAZRQJ010000037.1:0-16287 GCA_964602075.1 uncultured Planctomycetia bacterium | reverse complement strand
ATGACTACTGTATGTTTTTACTCCAATTCTGTCCAGTTTTAGGGGTGCACTCCAACCCGACCTAATATTGCTTGATGTTAAGACATTGGAAATAATTAATATTGAGGGCAAAACGTACGATAATATGCAGAAGGGTATTGACGAGTTAAAAAATTATGATGATATTGAAGCAATGTATATTAAAAAATACTACCCGAAATATCGCATTTTACGAACTTTAGTTTTGTATGGTAGCTATAATGAAAAAATATGTAGGGTAGAAGTCGGGTTTCTTCTAAATAGAAAAGGGAGCATGATTTTAGGTATACAGGCTCCCAGATTATTCGTTGAAGCACTTAAGAATCTCGTTGACTTCTGGAAAATATCCAGGTGATAAAACCCTCTTATGCGCATGTTAGCGATTGGCAACCACGGAGGATTACCCCTGCGGATTTCGGGCGTACAACGTGAGCGATGCGCCCTGAAGTGCGCTCTCCGGTTTTACAATTCGATTACTGGTAGAACAACCCTTGATGCCCGCTCCGCATCGTGCCAGACGGTGTTGGTGGCGATGACCGTGCGGACAGCGCTTCCGGCGGGGTCGAGTGTGTTCGTGTGCGCAGCGAATTTCGGTAGCGCAGCTGACGCAATTTCAAGCCTTACGCGGTGACCGGCGAATATGCGGATGCCAGTCGCCCACATGTCGATTACGACGCGCACGACTTCGCCCTGCGGCACGGGATCGGTCTTTTCCAGCGATTTGCGAAGGAATAAGTACGGGTCGCCTGCGTTCGTATCGTTCACCTCTTCCGCTTCCCGCAGTGCAAGCCTGACATTTCCGTCGCAGAGCTGGCGCGCCAGTCCGCTCGGATGCACGTCAACGAGTTTCGCCACGAATTCGGTGTCTTCGGCGGTGGTGGATACGAACAGCTCGGCATACACGCGCCCGCAGATAACAATGTCGTTTTCGAGCGGTTTCGTCGTATAGCACAACACGTCATCCCGCCGCTCAACCGGTCGGGCGTCGAACGGTCCGCCTACCTGCAGCGTGCCAGCATCGTAAAGGTACGGCGTCGGGTCGTCCGGGTCGTAAACGTAGCTGTCGGACGGCGCACCTACTTGTCCGTCAGTTGTTCCGCATTTGCCATCTTCTGAACACGCGAATTTACTTGTCGGAGCATTGCTATTACAACAAACAAGCTCGCCGTCCCCCAGCATCGAGTTTGCCTGCCCGCGTGAGTGCAGGTAAAAATCCGTTTCCTTCACGCCCGGCGGGGGCCAGTCGTCGAAGTCGTGCCATTTGTTATCACCCATTATAAATATGTGCGCCCGCCCGCGTTCACCCCATTTCGAGTCGTCGCCTTTAACCACACGGTCGAGCCACGCAATGATGAAGCCGTCGAGGTCGATAATCTCTTCCGGTCCAAAGTCCACGCCGTGAATAATCGTCTTCGTATTCGTTGCGTGAGGCCAGGGACCGATGAGCAGATACTGACCGTCAGCGCATTTCGACAGCGCGCGCGCCGCCGGGTAGTTCGCGAACGTGCTTATGCCGTCGTCGTCGTACCAACCGCAGATGTGCAGCGCCGGTATATCGAGTTCCTCCATCCGGTGCATGTAGCAGCCTCGTTTCCAGTAGTCGTCCTTCGTCGGGTGCGCCATCCAGTCCCGCCACGCCTTCGACGTGAAACCGAGCCGCTCGTCAAGCCGATCGAGCGGACGGGCGCGGTAAAGCGCCTCCCAGTCGTAATGTTCGACCGCCTGATTCGTCCGCCCGTGCACGAACATCGCCCACGTGATCATGTTCCAGAACGGCGACCCGTTCATCCACGGCACGTTCACGACCGGGTCGGGCAGGGCGACAATCGGTATAATCGCCTTGAGCGCCGGGTGATGCCCGAAAGTCTGCATCCAGACCGAGTAGCCCTCGTAGCTGCGCCCCATCGCGGCGATGCGCCCGTCGCAGAACGGCTGGTCAGCAAGCCAAGCCTGCGCTGCAATTCCGTCTGCCGCCTCGTTGAAGAACGGCTCCCAGACGCCATCCGAGTCGTAACGCCCGCGCACGTCCTGAATCGCGACAGCGTAACCCGCCGCCGTATACTTGCGCGTAAGCCCAATTTTCTTCACCGGCTCGTTGTTTGAATACGGCGTGCGGATGAATATCACGGGATAGCTGTCTCCCGGCGCGCCGTCCGGCAGATAAACATCTGTCGAAAGCCGAGCCCCGTCCGCCGCCGGACAGGACATGTCAAGAAACATACGAGGATTATGATCGGTCATGGTTGGTCTCCTGAAAAATTGTTCTCTGATTCCGCAATGCTCTCCTTCGAGATCAGGAGCGCGCCCTTCAGGGCGCGTGCTTCTCTTGTTTTATCAATATTTTTGCACCACACGAAGGGATAGTCGTCCCAACGCTCTATAAGTCCAGCTCGAACGGGATTCCATACAATGTAGTCGAAGCATTCCGTTTTGCCTTTGTCGCCATGAACGATTTGGTCGAAATACCCTCTCTGCCAGAGAGAACCTTCAAAACTGCATTCTAGACCGGCTTTACGGGACGAAACTCCTTTAATTCTATTCATGATTTTGCTGAGATGAATACATTCTCCGTCATCCTGCTTTAACGGGAAAATCATTATGTGAAAATGATCTGGCATCACGACCGCGGCATAAAGTCTGTAAAGCGCACCGTTGTTCAGGATGATTTCATCCAAAACGATTCTCTTTATGTTATCCGTCATGTGTTGTCGTTTTAGCGTGTTTGACGTAACAAAATACATTCGCGCGGGAACAAATATATGCTTTGGTTGCTTGAACTCGTTGTTTTCCAATTATTTTTCCTCGTTTTCAATATTCCAAACGCGCCCTGAAGTGCGCACTCCAGAAATCGTAATACCGATACAAATCAAGGATGAGGTGATCATCCCCCCTAATGCCCCCCTCCTGACACGCATGCGCTGTGACACGCGCTATGGCAGGCGGAATGACAAGCGCTGTGACAGGCGGAGTGGCAAGCCGAATGACAGGCGTCGTGGCAGGCGTTGTGCACGTAGCACGCGCTGTGGCAGGCATCGCTTGCAACGTAGCTTTCAAAACTCTTGAAGCCTTGCGGAATGTGCGGCTCGATTGCCGCAGCCGTGTCGCGAATGTTGCCCTGCTCGTTCGTGTAATAGTCGTCGCGATAATACGAGTGGTAGTAATGATATCGGCTGTAATAGTATGGATCGTTGTCGTACCAGTCGTTGCGGTTCGTGTCGTAGGTTTCCTTCGCCTGCTTCGAGTCCTTGAACTCTTTGTCCCACTCGCCAAGGTAGTGTTGCTTAGTCGCGTCGATGTCGCAGTTCCAGCACTTTTCCTGTACCTTTTCGGTCAACGACTCGATCATCTCTTTTACGGAATTGGGTTCAAGCGAGCCGCCGCTCATTATCGCTTTGAGAAGCATGTTTTCAAACGGGTCGAGGCTTTTCGTAACGGCCGCATGTTTCGTTATGCGTATCGGGTTGGAGCTGTCGATCTTTATCATCTGCTTCATCTGCATCTGGTGAAGCATCGTCGAAACGATATGAGAAGCTGGAAGTCCAAGAAGTACAGCAACTTCGGGCGGCGTCAGTCCTTTTGCGATTTTGCCTTTTTCACGAAACTCGCTGACCTGAATTGCGGGAGGCGTCCAGTCGTTCTCCGCCCAGTTTATCGCTTCGAGGTTTTTACGACTTTTCGATGCTGCGCCGTTCCGCGTTGCACCGATTATCACCATAGCCGCAACAAGAAAGATTCCCGCGAACCACACACCGTTAGCTTTCTCCTTGCGCAATTCTTGAATCGTCTTCGGTATGCTGTCGGTTACACGCGAGAACCACTGGTCTCTGCTCTTGATTTCACGACCTTTGCTTAGAGCCGTCTCGACAGTGCTGCTAAGTTCGGGAAACCATTCGGGCGGAGCGTAAAGCTGAATCGCAAACTTTTCGTAAGGCTCGATATCCGCGCGATGAAGCTGCATTGACGCCCAGTTATGCTCGCCATCCTTGAACCCGTAGTAGTCGATTAGATAGTCTTTGTTCATGAACGGTTCTGTGTATATCGGGTTTGCGTCGTAGTTCGTTTCCCAATCGAGGTCTCCGGCTGGCACTACAAACGGGAAATGAATATAAACGGTTTCGTGGTCAAGCCATTCGTCCCATTGCAGCGGCGCCCAGTGGAATACCGCAAGCTTGCCTTTATCCGGACTTTCGGTGTAGGCGATGTTGCCGTTCGCCCCCAAATCCTGCCATATTGCGACGTTGTATATGATTTCACCCGGTCCAGTAAATGCTGCACCATCAGCAAGAATGCAGTCATACTTTTCGCCGGCAGTCATCTCGATTATTTCAAGTTTCCAAGTTTTGCTGCCGTCAGGAGTCGTTGCGAAGCAGTTGTCGAAAAACCAGAGAGGCGGTGCGTCGTCGAACCCTTCGAGGTAAAAACCGTGTAGATCGCCTTTCGATACGTTCACTTTCCACTGGTACTGGCTTATTACTTCGCCTTTAGCAGTCGGGCTGACGTGCACTTCGACCCATTCTATGTCGTACGAGAGAGCCAATGACGGTGACGCTAGTAATGAGACGGCAGCGATTACGGCAAACATAAAAACAATTAAACGCAGTTGTAAGTTAATCCACCTGCGTGAAACATTTGCTTGCGCATTAATACCTAGTTTGCTGAACCGCATCGGATTCATAAATCTAATCCTCTTCGCGACTCTTTCCTTGTCTGGCGCGCAGCAAGTCTGCTTGACTCAAAATGTAGGATGCAAAGTGCTCTTTGGACTGTGCCCATTCGCTTTCAACCGGGAAGGTTTGAACAATACCTTTCCAGACAATAGAATAGGTTCTTTCGAGAAGCGCGGTTGCATCGCCAGCACCTGTAAACTCAAAACTTGCGTTGATCATAACCGGACGAAACACACGTGCATCGCCGCCCATAACGTCAGTCGCAATACCGCAAAACTCGACTTTCATCTCGTTCAGCATGTCGAGGTGTTCGCACAAGGATGCGATGACGCTTGCGACGCTGAAATCTGCGCTCGAAAAGCTCATCGTCAAGACGTTTCCTTTAATCTCTCCAAAAGGCATAAACATAAGCGTCTCCCCATAATGTTGGAAGTGATAACAACCGATTGTACCATTAGTTTTCGTTATGGCAACGGATTAACTTCTGTTTAATTGAACGAGTTTCGGAGAGTCTACTTCGTCTCAACATTTTTTGTGACGCAAAGCCAACGAGTTAAGCAGAGCGCAAGAGCGAATCCATCCAAGTTTGCCTTAAGCGCTCATTATCAGTAACATCTTCGTTCGTCGAAGGGGTGTCTTCGGCAGTCGAATGCGGTTTTACATCTCCATTTTCGCTTACTTCATCGGTTTTCTGGTCGGTTTTAACATCAGAGTCGTTTTCCGCACTAGCTCTTCCGGTAGATGATGGTTCTTTATACGGCTTCAGACTTACTGCGCCGACGGCACTATTTATCTCTATATCTACTGTGAGAATAGTTTCGCCCGCGTCGTTCGGATTAGAGTATGCGTCGTTTGATTCTTCAAGGTCGTCCGAATCGATTACTCCTAAGCCATTCTTCTTAACTTTAACTTTAACACCTTTTGGCACTTCGATTTTGATTTCCGCTGCACCGCTGTTTATCTCGATTTCGCATTCGTTTTTGCCCTTTGATGGAACGATAAGCGATATTTCCGCTGCGCCGCTGTTGATCTGCAAACTTCCAACGCTGCTTTTCGCTAGATCGAAATTCATATCGCCCGCGCCAGTATTGATAACAAGATCGAAAAGATAATCGGGTGAAATTTCGATTATATACTCATGACCGCGTGTTCTAAAAGCGCTTAATTTGTCGTCAGACAGCTCGATTTTCAGTACTTTATTGTCGAGTTTGTCTTTCAGCTTAGGAACGAAACCGGTTGTTTCAGCTTTCACGTTTACAACTTCGCCTATTGCGTGCTCGCTCCAATTTGCAATCGAAATCATTCCCGCTCCGCCATTTACTTCCAACTTGACATTATCCACTTCGGTCGGTTCATAGCCAGTCACTTTCATTGTTGAGTCGTATTTCGTGTTTGGTTTGTAGAGATAAGGTTTTGAATGATCGTCAGACACTTCGATAGATGCAGGCGTCTCGTGGTTCAAAATTACGAAAGCGAAAACTCCTGCAACTATGAACGGCGTAATGTAGGTGATAGGCCGCGCCGCGCTTCGCTCGAATAAAACGTTAATTCCTGCGATAATGAGCAAGACGGGCCAATAAGATACGAGACTATTCCATACACCCCAATCAACATAGCCGATGTTGTTTAGCAAAAGCGTTATACCAACGCAGATTATCAACATGCCAAATGTTAAACGACCAGCGATGCTTCTTTTACGGTTATCCATTGGTTTCTCCGTTATTTCTTTATAGTCAGATAAATACCGACACCAATCAAAGCGAATGCAAAAAGGTATTCGAATCTAAGCGTCGGTAAAAACGGCACGACAAAAAAGTACATTCCAAGCGCTACAAGTGTAAGTCCTATCCAGTATGTGCGTGAGCTTACCATCCCAGGGGAGTCTTCGCTATAGGCAAGCGCTTCACCGTCGAAAGCATTTGCGTTTCCAGTCGCTGTTGGACCCGTATGTGAAGGTTGCGGGTATTGAGCGTCTGGTAAGCTCTCCCCAGAGTCGAAGGATGCTTTCGTGCTAGACGGAGAGATTGCGTCCTTGCCGTGAACTATGTACTCGCTGTCGCTCGATTCGTGCGATTGCGATTGTTTAGGCACGATTATCATCATTAGTAAGTACAGAAAGAAACCGATGCCATTGAAGAACGCGAGAGCGATGAAAACCAAACGAACGAGCGTAAGATCAAGTCCCGAGTAATCAGCCACACCGCTGCATACGCCTGCAACGACTCTATTTCGTCTGTTTCTATGTAGTTTCCTAACATTATTTGCCATGATTGTTTCCTTAACGAAGATGAGCGCTTTCATCAGCCGCGACGCACGGGTATAACAATCCACGCCACAATGTAACCCAACACAACTGGCGCAACGGTCGTGAGAAGTGCGAGTATCGTAACAACGATTCGTAAAATGGATGGGTCCATTCCAAAATACTCTGCTAATCCTCCGCATACGCCGCCGATCATCTTGTTTCTGCTTCTGTACAAACGTTTCTGCACTTTACTTTCCTCCATCACTCCTCTCTCCTTATCGTGAGCGAGCTTGCGTTCGATTCGTATTTAATCTTTACTTTTACTTGAGCGTCGTCGAAACCGATGGTCCTGCGCACGCTGCCGACGTTTTCGAGCTTACCGCCTTTGAATTCAAAACTTCCGAGAACGCATTCGCCAGTCAGTTCAACGCCTGCGTTTTTCGGGATTGACACTTCCGCTCTCCCGGCGTTGCACTCGATGTCAAGCTTAACATCTCCTTCGCGATCGCCAATTGCCACATCGAACCTTCCAGCGTTGCCTTCAAGTTCAAGCTTAGTCAGTCGGTGCTCTCTGAAATCGAGATTGACCTTGCTCGCGTTAGCTTCGATTTTGAATGACAACGGTATATGTTTCGTGAACTTCAAATCCCAACGGTTCGGTACGCCGTCTAATCTTGGTATGCGACACGCGGATTGGATAATTTGAAACACTGATTGAGACTCTGCCTTGTATAGAATGCGAGGTTCTCCCATGCTTGTTTCAATTTCACCTTCAAAAAACTGATCAGTCGCTCCGGTAACTTCAAGCACTCCCGCCGAGAATTCGATGTATGTCTGCCCTGACACCGCGCTCGGCCATAGTTCACGAATCAAGTGAAAACGCTGCGGTTCGTCGGTTTGTGGAGAAACGCCACGACTTTTGGAGGCTTTATGAACATCGCAGCTCGAATCCAATCTACAGTGTCCGTTTGAAAAGACAACCGAGATTCCCCACGCGATAAGCAGAACCGGCCAGTAAGTCCAGATCTTATCGAGATTTGGAATATTCATGAAATTGTCGGCAATAAGAAATGAACCAAGACCGATCTGGCATACTTGAAACGCTTTTGTTTGATCGTCGCGTTCCCAGTTGTTGAGACCGCGCATGACGAAAACAACAGGCCAGAGTTTCAATATAAAAGCGAACCAGTTACCATCGGTTTGATTAGCCGCGACAATCGCTATTCCTACTAGTATTAAGACAATCCCGAACCAGTTAAGACGCATGGGTATCACATCCTTCGGCGTTAACTCCATCGTGCGAGCTTGATTCAGCTCGTTCGCGTCCGCAAATGTTGCCAAGCGTCAAAGTATAAACAGAAGGTTCAATAGTTTTGCCGATATTAATGTCGAGTTTCTGTCCGTCATTAACGATGTAGTGGTTTATCAACAACCCTAGTAACAACCAGATAACCAAAAAAATCAGTTCGTTCAACTTCATTTCATCACCTCAAGACACAAGGATGAAACGCAAAGCGTTCATGCTTCGGTGTGTGCGTGCTTTTCTCTTGCCATTAAAACCAGACCGTAAACAACAAGGATCGCGGGAATCACCAGATCGACTTTTAAAAACTCTTTGAGAGGTCCGGGAATCAATAACACGCCAAAGAAAATCAACAATATTCCCGCTACCCAGCGTTTCGATCCGCCTTTCAACCCTAATTCTTCTTCCGTCGCTATGGTTTTGAAGCCATCCCATACAGAAGCAGCCCAGATAATGAATCCGAGCAGAATCAGTTCTTTGCTCATAGAGAATATTGTCAGCACGAAGAACGCTGTAGCCTTGATGAATTCTCCGCGCGTCAGCTGCCCCAAGCCTGGACAGAGAATCGACAAAATTCCTGCTATAATGGATTGAGATGCGTGCTTTACGTTGACTGCTTTCTCACACTTTTGACAAATACCCTTCGATGCGTTCAAAGAACACTCCATACATAAAGCTTTATCGCAGTTCACGCACTCGCTTACCGCTTCTCGATTCATATGGTAGAAGCACTTCATCGGTTCACCACCTACACTGCGCACAAATACAGCGGGAGTAAAGCAACAAATTCCGAATCGTGGATGTTTGCGGTTTCATCTGGCGTTGGTTCGACTTCATTTTTGCCTCCTAGTATCTTTCGTGACACATTCGAGATTTGTTCACAACTCTCTTTAACGACGTTGTCCCAAAATGTCTTAGATGATTCAACCTCATCGCTCACAACTTTAGAACCTACGCTCGCATAAGTGTTTGCATAGTTCACAAAAGCGTTTTGTCCGCCTGTAATGAACACTGCAAGCGCAACGACAATCGCTCCTACCGCTGTCACAGTACGCCAATCGATTTTGTATGCCCGCACCATCCTCTCTAACAAGGTTGGATTGCTTTGAGCAATCTTAACTGCGTTAAAAAGACGTAGTTCGAGAGCGAGATCGCGTTCGATAATGTTCGTTTTCGAGATATACGCGCTTAGCGCACGAAGTTCGTCGAACCGCCTGTTGCATTCGTCGCAACGTTTCAAGTGTTTACTGACAATACGCGTTGTTGCGATATCGAGAGCGTCGTCGATATATGAACTTAAAAATTTTCTAACTTCACCGCATTTCATATTTACACCTTCCAAAGCGGGGCTAGCGGATATCTCAATCGTGACCGCCGATAATACTAGTAATGTCACATCCACCCATCAAAGCCTTCAAGCTGACTGCCAGCTTTTCGCGTGCACGAGCGAGCCTGCTTCTGACAGTGCCGATGGGAATGCGAGCGATGAGAGCAATCTCCGAGTAGTCAAGATTCTGGAACTCGCGAAGCACAAGGATCTCACGAAGTTTTTCAGGCACCATCATCAAAGCACTTTCAAGAAGTTCAGCAGTTTCGCGTTCATCAAGATCTCTCGCGAACTCCGTTTCTTCGCCGAGCTTGAACTCGACATCATCCAAATCTCTGCCGACATGCTTTTTCTGTTTGTGCCACATCTGTCTGCACTCGTTCACAACGATTGAACACATCCAAGAATAAGCACGTGAAGCGTCACGGAGGGAGCCTAAGTTGTGATAGATTTTGATGTATGCTTCCTGAAGCGCATCGTTTGCCCAATCGGAATTGCCGAGATATTTACGTGCAAGATTTGCGAGCGGTGCGCTTGTAATGCGGATTAGCTCCCGCCACGCACGGTCATCGCGATCAATGCACGCAAGAATAACTTCGGTCGGAATCTCAACCATCGCCGTAACCCGTCGAGTAAAAACACGATCAGACAAAGAACACATAATGATACAGCGTCGCTTGTCGTCTCGTCACTCGCTAAGTCATTCACAAAATTCGCTTGCGCAAACGATGTAAAAGACCCGGAATGGCGATCATCGTTTCTGCAGATGCGTTGACCGCCTGTTCCGGGTGGCGATGGTGACGGATTCCGATATTCCGCCGCCGACTCAAGGTTCACGAAGGTTCTCGATAAACAAAGATTTCGAGTGCCTTCGATGTTTAGATTGTGTGAGCGTCAACAATAGTTCCATTATTCGGTTCGCGCAAATTTTTTCGTTGTTTCAGCGATGATTTATCGCGTACACAATCAATATCGAGTATCAGGCGCGTTCAGATGCGGTTTATTGAACGGATGATTCGTTAACTTCATTCGTTTTCTGTCGCGATTCAAGATAGAGGTGAATTATTATTTTCGCAACTGCCGCCACGGGAATGGCAAAGAGCATACCTGCTACACCCATAACATGTGCGCCGATCATCATAGCAATAATAACCGTCACAGGATGCATGTTCATCGAACTGCCCATGACTCGCGGCACGATGAAATAGTCTTCAAATAGTCGAATTACCACAAAGAGAATCAAAACCTTGAGAGCTAAAATCGGACTCGTGGTAAGCGCTATCAAAACAGCTGGAATTGTTCCAAGTATTGGACCTGCCATCGGTATTATTCCAGTCAACCCATAAAACAGCCCAAGAACAAACGCATATTTCACTCCAAAAATCAGCAGTCCAATTGTTGAGAGTGAACCGATAATCACGCAGAGAATTATTTGTCCGCGAATGTAGCCGCCAAGCGATGTGTTGATGCGTTCGATTGCGTTTGAGAACATCGGGCGGTTGCGTGAAGGAACAATCATTTCAAAGTTTTTTCTGAACTTCGCCGAGTCCTTAACGAAGTAGTAACTCATAATCGGCACGATGATGCTTCCGATTATAGCGCTCGAAATCGAGGTTACTACATCGAAACCCTTAGTGAACACGTTTTGAGAAATTTCGGGTAGGTTTGTTTTTAGGTTGTCGAAAACTTGCTCAAGCCACATTTGAACAGTGAAAACTCTATCGCCTGTTCCAATAAGCGCGAGTTTTAGATCTATGAAAGCCTCGATACGACCGAGGACATATGGAAGGTTCATTATCAGCATGTTAAACTCGTCCACTATCGGCGGAACTACAAGAAACCCCATACCAACTAAAAAAATGAATAGGAGAGTCATGGATAGAAGGACGGCGAAAACTCTCGGCATACGCAGTTTGTCTTGAAAGTAATCAACAGGACGCGCAATGAGATAAGCGAGCAGCGTTGAAAAGGTGATAAAAATGAAAACATGCCGTATGAAATATACAAACAGAAAAAGCGATAAAATTAAAACGGTGACGACGATGCGCCTCGTGAACCCAGCGTCGCCGAGGGGTTTATCCTTACTAATATCAGATTTCTTCGATTCCACGAAAAGAGTATATCAAAAGGATAAATCAATCGCCAATAACAGCGAATTAGTGAAGAAGCTCATCGCTGAAGAGAGTAACAACACAGACTTTTGCATCAGACTAAAGTAAGCTCTATCAGTATTTTACGCGTTGCAAAGCAAAATCACGCATTTAGTTTGAGGAACAAATTGGCTGGGGACCGAGGATTCGAACCTCGACATACAGATCCAGAGTCTGCTGTCCTACCATTAGACGAGTCCCCAAGATGAGGGAGTGAAAGTATACCACCATCAAACTTTATAGCAAGCGCTAACCGCTTGTTGCGCGCGAAACAAAAACTATACTCTGATTGCTGGTGAAACGCACGGACTTGATTTCCATTTTTCCATACAACCATAGTTCAGTCGATCGTTATTCTTGATTGAGTCTCTTACAGTCAGCGCACACGCCCGTTATGCGAAGCAGATGACTTATTGGCTCAAATCCGATCCGCCTGCATAACTCGTCTTGTAAACGTTCGATCTCTGGACTTTCAAATTCAATAACGTTCCCGCACACTTCGCAAATCAAATGTTCGTGGTGAACGTCGCCCTCAATCATCTCGAACAAAGCCGCGCCTGTATCGAGATGCAGCTTTCGCAAAATTCCCGCATCTATCAGATGTTCAAGCGTACGGTAAACGGTTGCGCGTCCGAGTCTTGGAGCTTTCTTTGTTTTAGACACCGCTTCAAGAATATCGGGCACTCCGAAGTGCTCTGGCGCAAGAGAAATTACAGCGTTCATTACTGCGCGACGCTGCGCGGTTACGCGTAAACCGCATGCTGATAAGTGTGTCTCGAATTTACGCATAAGCGCTTGAATTTCCATAGGGAGTTGATTCTACACTGCACAATCAAATTTATTCAACTCGAATTCCCCAAAATATCGAACTTAGAGATATAATATAATGTCTGATGTTATAAGGGTAAAGATTATGATTAACTTTAAGCAGTTTTGTTATACGGCAGCTTTGATGCTGTATCTGGCGTTTCCTATTGTGTTGAACGCAGAACCTGTCGCGGAAGAAGGCGTTGCTGCCACTCCCGCTTCATCCAGTTCGCTTCCTTCGATGCGCATTTTAATGCCACCGCAAGCAGATCACGAATCGACAACCATCCTTTCGGCAACAGTCGATCCGCCGATGCTTCCCGCGGACGGCAAAACGGAAGCGGAGATCAAAGTCGTTCTAAAAGATATAGATGGCACACCGCTTGCAGGTCGCCATATAGATTTCATTCTCGAAGATGGCTATGGCAGGCTAACCCCAACATTTCCGATAACCGACGTTGACGGCGTTGCCGAAGCGGTTTACGTTGCAGGTCGTGTTGCGGCGTCGGCTCTAATTAGAATTGAGGATAAAGAAAGCGGCGATTACAAACACATCGAGATTCCCACTTCGATAACAGCGAGTATCACGCTGGAGTTAGTCGAACCGTCCAGATTCATTTCGAGTTTTATTAAGAAGCAAACAGCGACTCAATTCTATACGATGAGTCTTGAGGTTTTTCCAGATAAACTAGTTGCTGACAGTTTTTCAACTTCACGAATTACCGTGACACTAATGACGCTTGATGGAACACCTGCCGCCGGAGTGCCGCTAGAGTTTAAGCTGTTGAGCGGCAATGGGGAAATCATACGAGATCGAGCGACGACAGATCAGTTTGGAGTTCTCGAAGCCTTCTATCGCGCAGGCGATAAACCCGGAACGGCGATAATAGAAGCGATTGAACCAACTACTGGACTATCGAAGACTGCCGAGATTTTGATTTTCGAAGCCGGACCAGCAAAAATCAAGTTGTATTTCAGCGATCAGTCTGGGAAGCTATATGAAGAGACAGCGAAGATTCCTGCCGACGGTATATCAACCATAACTGTAGTTGCACAAGTTTTGAACCTTGTCGATATGCCGGTTCCCGATGTTAATGTCCAGTTCGCCGTTGCGGAGGAACTTGGCATTGTCGAACTGCTTAACATAAAATCTGACCCGCATGGCAATGTGTACGCAACTTTTCGCGCGGGAACACAAACAGGCATTGAAACTATCACGGCATATCTAATCAGCTCGCCTATTGATGACGAAAACATAGTAAGCGATTTGATACACCCTTAATCAACTTTTTTTGGAGATATCCGTGAAGGTGTTACATGTCATTTCGTGATCATGCAAAGAGAATCCAACTACCGCTTGTTTTTCTGTTGCTGCTTGTGACTTCGATGTTGTTTGGCTCGTGTAAAGATAAGTCAGATGAAGCAAATGACCAAGCGGGCAATCCGAAATCGCTAGATCCCCGCGTAACTGAATACTTCGAGAATTCATTGTCGAAATGGACGTGGAGTTACAGAAGGGATTTCTTCTGGATGACGCCTACAGCTTTGGCGAGTGAAGCGCTTCGTATCGAGCGCACAAAACTCGTATCCGCGCTGGGTGCCGACTATCGTTCGTTTTTAATTTGGGCAAGCAATCAGGAAATCGATCCTCTGGGTGTGGATTTAGTGCAGCTAGCGGCCGACCCGTTCGATTTATACGAACCTGTTTCGGCAGATAAGTTGGATCTAGCGCGGCTGTATTACTCGCTAGGAAGAGAAAGCGATCTGAAGTCGTTAGTGTTTCCTGCGAATCAAACAGAATCGGACGCAGCAGGCAAAGCAACCGAAGGTTCTAAGGCGGAAGCGGCAGATCCGAATTTGTTGGCAATATGGCTTCTTTATAAGACCCAGTACTACGGTTCGGAAGAAGATATTCATGCGCTAGCCAAACTCGACACCGACGAATCTGAATTGACTCCCGAAGTTGTTTACGCTGTTCGCATAAGGCTCGCAATAGACCAAGCACTCCTATCGAAACCAGCTGAAGATATTTTGAGTTATGTTTCACCTATAACTCAAAGCGACGAAGAGCTTGCTTTAATCATTGGGCAAATCCTGTTTCGTTCGGGGAGATTGAACGATGCCGAAGCAGTTTTTTCAAACTATTTGCGTCAGTTTGATGAACATCCGATCGTATGGTTGACTCGCGGCGAACTCTATATTGACATGGGGCAGCCGATTAAAGGTCGTGAGTATCTGTTAAAAGGCTTCGCTCTTAACGGATACATCGGCAGATCTATGATAGGAATTGGAACTACTTATAAGTTTGAAGCGCGCTTTGAAGAAGCGCTTAGGCACTACGAAAACTGCTACGACACCGATCAGCTCGAACCATCTCTTTATCCAATTTGGGCAAGCATACTGCTTGAATTGGGGCGGGAGTCCGAGGCTCGCGATAGAATAGATAGAGGTTTAAGTCTTGCTCCGCGCAATCCCGAAACTCGAGTCGTAAGCGGGCAGATTTACTTACAGGCAAAGGATTTAGCCAATGCTTTTTTAGAGTATGAAGAGGCTGCAAAACTTGCGCCAAAAATGCCTTTCGTGCATATTGCACTAGGCAAAATTGCGTTGTTTCAAGGCAACGAAGCCGAGGCAGACGCAAGTTTTAAATCTGCAATTGAACTTGGCGCACCACCCAGCGAGGTGGAATCCGTCAAAGGCAGGATTTACCTTGAAATGGAGAAATTTGACAAGGCGCGCATTCACTTGCTAAAAGCGAGCGAACTAATGTCGGACGACGCCAGCATTCATAAAGACCTTGCAAAAACGCTGGAGACGCTCGGTGATATTGAGGGTGCGGCGGTCGAATATGCCAAAGCCGGCTCGCTTAACACTTGGGACGGCGAGTCTTGCGTCAGCGCAGCGCTTATGTATGCAAAACTCGGTGATGTCAACAAAAGCCTCAAATGGCTCGATAACGCCGCCGCCGCCAAGTGGATTGATACCGATTACATTGTCGAGAAGTTTCCAGATGAAGTTAAGTCGAGACCCGAGTTTACGAACATTTTGTCGAATATGAATCCGTCGTTTGGGATGTAGGCTTGATGCATACTCTAAATCTAACCGATGACTAAATTCATCATATATCCACATTCGCAGCATTTCGGCAAGCCATCTGCGATTCGCAAGGCGTACCCGCTTCTTTTTATCGCGCACATGCCACACTTCGGGCATTTCGTGTCGGCATCAAAGCCATACACGTTACCGGGATAAACATGATTAAGCCCTGCCACTCTGCCTATCTCAATCGCTTTGCGCAATGTGTCGTCCGGCGTCGGTGGTGCGTTCCAGTGCGGTTTGGGAAAGCTTTTCGTCACATGCCACGGCGTTTCACAGCCAGCGTTTAACGCAATCCACTTCGCCATTTCGGTCAGCTCTTCCGTCGAGTCGTTCACACCAGTGACAACGTTTGTGACAATTTCGATATGCGCTCCCGCATGCTTCGCCTGCGCGATGCGGTTAAGAATTACCGTGTAGTCGGGAACCTTCGCTAGAACCATCGCGCTTCTCGCGCGCATGAACTTCAAATCCACTCGGTACGCATCCGTAAGTTTCAGAAGATCGGCAAGCGGCGCTTCGTTGATATAGCCGTTCGTAACCACCGACGTGTACTTCCCCGTTGCTTTTACAAGCTCGAACACGTCTAGAATGTATTCTATCCATATCGTCGGTTCGTTGTACGTGAACGAGATGCCATCTGCACCGCATTCCTTGAGCATAGCCAACGCCGA
>CAZRQJ010000036.1:13792-16377 GCA_964602075.1 uncultured Planctomycetia bacterium | reverse complement strand
GCGGAGACGAAACTGAAACATACTCGATTTGCGTGAGTTTGGGATCAATATCAGCAGAATCAACGCCTAATTCGCTCGGTTTCTTTTCGTCCCACGTCTTCTTCTTAGCGCCCATAATTCCTTTCAGCGAAGGATATCGCGGTTCGTTTAAGCCTTTGTCAACTGTAATTACCGCTGGGAGTTTCACTTTAACAACTTCGACTCCGTCGTCTGTGTTTCTTTCACATATTGCCATTAAACCATCGCTCGCAATATCGAGTTTTACCACTTGCGAAACATGCGATAGCCCTAGATACTCCGCAACGAATATCGGGGTTTGTCCGTAATCGTAATCGACACCCTGTTTGCCTGCTAGAATCAAATCGGGGGTTTCGGATTCAAGTACCGTTGCAAGAAGTTTCGCCGCGCCGCGAGGGTTCGCCCCTTCCATATCGGGACATGCGACAACTACCGCACGGTCAATTCCCATAGCTAACACATTCAAGAGAACTTTCTTTTCGGAAACTCCGCCGACAGTGACAAAAAACGTCTCGGAACCCGGAGTCGCCTCTGATTTGCGAATCGCCTCTTCGATAGCATACTCATCATAAGGGTTCAAAACGTAGTCTATACCCGAACGCGATACTCGTCCGGCGTCTATGCGCGGTCGCGCTTCGGTGTTTGGTACTTCTTTAACTAAGACAGCTATTTTCATCTCAACTCCGAAATACAGAATCGAACGTGAATTTTATACCAAAGGCATTACAACGAGTCAAGAATAAACTGCAATTTATGCGCGTTCACCGTGTAATCATATTAATTGCGTAATATGGTTTGAATTTGTTAATCAACTTGGAAGGTCAGGTTATACTCACTCACTCGAATCGCGTGCGAGGTTCGTATGGAAGTTACGGGTAACGTATTTCTGAAGATTCTTTTTGTGTTCCTGCTCATTGTTGGAGTGGGCGGCTCTGCATATCAGGTTTACTTTAGGCTCAAGCACTTAAGAAAAGCTGCACCGATTGCTCGAAGCGATAAAAAAATCGAACGCTTCAAAGGTATCCTCAAGTTTTTTTTCGCTCAAATCCGTTTGTTTCACGGTTATCCAGCTGCAGGCCTTCTGCATGCATTGATTTATTGGGGATTTCTCGTTGTCAGCGTCAACACAGTTCAGTCGATAATGAACGGGTTCGTCATTGACTCGCATCTGCCATATCTCGGTCGCGACCAATTCCTCGGTGGCATTTACATTTTCTTAAGAGATTACTTTGAAATAATCGTTCTTGTAATGGTCTCGTTTGCCGGTTTGAGACGACTAGTCACGCGCCCGAAACGCCTGACTTACGGTTTTGAAGCTCACGTTATATTAATGCTAATCGCAGCGCTTATGGTCACCGATTTCGTCGCAAATGCGGGAGTTGGGATTGCTAACAACCCGCACAAATTAAGCGTCATCGAAAATTTGCTGTATAAACCTATGATCGGGCTGGGAAATGAAAACGCTCTTCTACTCGGCGGTATCGCATGGTGGCTACATATTGCGATTTTGCTTTTCTTCCTTAACATACTTCCAAACGGAAAACACTTCCACGTTTTCACGAGTCTGTTCAGCGTTTACCACCGCAGGCTTAATGCTCCTGTGCTTGACAAACTCGATTTAGAAAAAGCTGCTGAAAAGGAAAAATTTGGTGCGGGAGCGATCTACGATCACACATGGAAACACCTTCTCGACAGCTATTCGTGCACACAATGCGGTCGCTGTCAAGACAATTGCCCCACTTTCATTTCCGGAAAAGAGCTAAATCCTAAGATGATCGAAGTTGACATAAGCCATTACATTTTCAAACATCAAAGAGCGCTTCTCGAAGGTAAGACTGAATCCGATGGTTCTATTCCAAAACTGCTTGGTGATACGATAAGCCATCAACGTATTTGGGACTGTACGACGTGTCGTGCATGTGAGGAATTTTGCCCGTTGTTTATTGAACATCTCGGCCCAATTATGAACTCGCGGCGATACCTCGTTATGGACTTGGATGAGTATCCACCGGAATTGGCACTAATGTTCAAAAATCTTGAAAATCAAGGCAATCCATGGGGCGTCGGACAAACTAATCGAACGAAGTGGACTGAAGGACTCGATGTACCTGTAATGGCGGAGAATCCTGACAAAGAAACACTGCTTTGGATTGGTTGCAGCGCGAGTTTCGACGCTCGCAATCAACGTATAGCACGAGCACTTGTTGAGTGTCTAAACACCGCTGGCGTAGACTTTGGATACCTAGGACAAGAAGAAACCTGCAATGGTGACCCGGCGCGTCGCGCTGGTCATGAATATTTATTCCAAATTCTCGCCGAACAAGTCGTCGATACGATTAAGCAGTATAAGAACCTGAAGCGAATCATCACGCTGTGTCCGCATTGCTCAAACATATTCAAAAACGAATATCCGCAGATGGGACTTGAACTCGAAGTAGAGCATCATTCAGTATTACTAGCGCGGCTCATAAAAGAAGGCAAATTGATACCGACCGCACAAACCGAATATGGAAAAATCGCTTATCACGACAGTTGCTACCTCGGCAGATATAACGATATCTACAATG
>CAZRQJ010000036.1:9942-13782 GCA_964602075.1 uncultured Planctomycetia bacterium | reverse complement strand
TCGCTACATACTAGGGTCAGTTCCCGGTGTACAGGTACAAGAGGCGCAGCGTCACCACGAGAAGGGAATGTGTTGCGGCGCGGGCGGTGCGCGTATGTTCCTTGAAGAAAATTATGGTACGCGCATCAATCAAGAAAGGCTCTCTCAATTGACAAAGCAGATTCCGAACGGAATAGCAACCGCTTGCCCGTTTTGCTTGACAATGCTCGACGATGCAGTGAAGGAAACTGGAGTGTCCGATAAAGTCAAAGTGCACGACATTGCAGAAATACTTGCAGCTGGAATTAAGAGCAAAGATTAGATTCCCGATTTTTTAGTTATGGCGGGTTTGAGCACAAGAAAACTCTGCTGTCTGACGTACCGTGATACAATTGCATCGACTTGAGGGGGTTCCATATGAGTTTTAAGTTGGTGTTTATTGTTGTAACTTCTTGTTTAATAACTTTGTGCGCGTGCCCGAAAAACGTCGATTTCACGGGGAAAGATGCTGAAATGATGAAAGCAGCGAAGCAGATTGCCGGATTCATCGACGAACAGTTCAGCGACTCAACGGAGTATCCGGGCAGTTTGGCAGAACTAAGGCAGATGCTACCCGCTAACAAAGTTTGGCCTATCAATCCATACAACGGGACGGAGATTTCCGATACTGGTTCAAGGGATTTCGATTCGAGCAAGTCAGTTGGAATGGTGTATTACGAGAAAACATTCCGTGACGAACAACAAGTGAACTACAACCTTCATGTCTTCGGCGACAAGGGCAAGCTGTATATCATCGGTAACACCGCGATGGGTGTAAAAGAGTAGATATTGAATTGCTATCAACATGCTAATATTGCTTGTCATGAAGTACGTTTTGTCAATACTGTATGTCGCTAATCAAGATGTGAGTCGCGAGTTCTACCGACGGGTTTTACTGATGGAACCTGTATTAGACGTTCCGGGAATGACTGAATTTCGCTTGAACGACGGCGCACTTCTAGGTCTTATGCCGGAAAATGGCATTGCGAAGATAATCTGTGAAGCGGACGATTTCGAACAAAGCACGCTAAGTCCAATGCCACATCCATCACTCGGAAAAGGAATCCCCCGCTGCGAGCTCTATCTGCCTGTGGACGATCCTAGCGAATGGCTTGAACGAGTAGTAAATGCGGGTGGAAAAGCGATAAGCAAAGCGTCACTGCGAAACTGGGGCGACGATGTCGCGTATGGATGCGATCCCGATGGGCATGTGCTTGCGTTTGCAAACATGGTTAGAAGTACGCACATGAACTAATTTTTAACCTCTAAAATCAGATAGTGACCAATTTTAACTATGTGAAGTAATCGAATCGAAGCTACATTGAAACTGGCTAAACACTCGCGACTGCTCCTTTTTGAATTTAGGTGTGCTTTTGGCTATTAGCATCATTTACAAGATATCGAGCGGTCACTTAAAAGAGCGTCACAATTTAAGCGATCAACGATTGATCCTCTTGAATTAATGCATTTGACGAACCGCTCACTATGGCACCAAAAACACGCCTTGTTCTGCTGACAGGTCGCGACCGGGGCAGTTGTAGTTGAGTAAATTACCTGCAATGTAAGCTCCCTGCGTCTGCGCGTTAGTATCGAATTCAATTTTTGTTTTTTCTGCGTCGAATTTTAGACCGTCAAGCATGTCGAATCCGCCACCGGCAAGCAAGTCAATCTGATAGGTATTAACTCGGGTAAGCGTAAGGTTGTCCAAATCGAGCCAATTGTCAACCGCCATTTGCCAGTTATTGAAGTAAGTCGTTCCTGCAAGTCCGCCTTGAATAGATGGAACATAGTAGACGTTAGCTGTGTACGGATCGGCATCGTAATAGGGGGGATCGTGCGAGATAGCTAAAAGCAGATCATTTACATCACCTGGATCGTCGTAATCTCCGTCGCCGTTCCTATCGAATCTATCCAAACCATCTCCGTGTTCATCAATATTCATCCAATGCCCTAAAGGTATACTTGTAAATTCGTTATCTAACAGAACGAAGTACCCTAAAGCGCACTTACTCGAAGCCATGTCTGCCGCACTCTGCAACTGTAACAAGTCGTTCTGTATTTGGGTTATAGTCACTTCATCCTGAACGTAGTAAAAATGCATGTTGTAGAACATTACAGGTTTGACCGACAATGGAGTCTTAAAGAAAGTTGGATTGAACTGCGGTTTGTTCCATTCGATATCCTGACTTCCTTCATCTTTAAGGGTTATGTTCTCTCTGTCAATAATGAAATCAAAAGAATTTGGAGCGCTTGTTGATCCTGTGTAAAAGCGCAAACGTATAGTTGATACAGGCGACGGATCTTCAGTATTAATCCTAACTGCGGTCACTAAAACGTGCTGTCCGCTTGGCAAAGAGTATGGATCATATTCGACTAGAATATCTGGGTCGGACGTACCAGAGTCTGTTTCATTAAAAGTAATTGGTTTCCCAGAAGGCCAAGAAATATCGAAAGAAACCATGTGCCATGGTTGTGCAAATCCATCAGGTATCTTTACATCCACAAACAGGTCGAAATACGAATCCGCCAAAACCCCTCCGCCTTCAATATCGAGAGAATTTTTCACGTACATCTCAAGCGGACAAAAACCTATAAGTTCGAGTACTTGATCTGAGCTGTTGTTGTAACTTATTGAAAATACGCTTATCCCGTAGCCGGTAGAAGTGTATCCGCAGAACATTTTTCCTTCATCTTCTACCGGATCTTGTATTGAAATGAACGATTGAGACGATGTGTAAAATAAACCGTCTGCTGAAGGCTGTTTCCACGAGTTACCTTTATTGTCAATTCCATAAAACGATACTCCCCTATGAGGGCTAACCTTATAAGCTTCTGCGACCACCATAGCTTTTGGTTGTATCACTAATACTGCATCGTCCTGTACACCGACTTGCTTTGCTCCTGAATCGGTATTGTCCGCCCAAGCTCCTAAACGGTACTCTCCAGCAACGTCGAAAGTAACCTCATATGAATATGTACCGTCGCCGTTGTTATTCATCTTTACAATGCGCGCCCAAGAGTCGCTCGGAGTTTGATCAAGAGTGCCAAGCGGGGTATTTATTGACAGATAAATATCGTACGAAGGTTCGTATATGAGCAAATCGTCACCGTTGCGAATCTCCCCCAGAATAGTTACTTTATCGCCAGCGGTTGCTGGATTTTCAGGATTAGTGCTCAAAGTGAGTATTCGAGACGGATCGAGCGGTAGAACATTGAATAAGAAAGGATAATCGGTTGATGATGCCCTGTCGGAAATTGTAAGGTTGCATTGATATGTACCAGGGTTGTTCGTTAAAACTACACTCGGTGACTGCGATGTCGAAGATGAAGGCGTGGCAGCGTCGCCGAACGACCACACGTAATTGTAAGGCGTCACCCCGCCGCTGAATTCGGAGGTGAATTGTGCGTTATAACCTGTGTATCCTGTAAGCGGTGACACTGAATCTATTACAATCGGCGATGCGATTAGTATGTTAACTTTATAAGTATCCATTCCAAATATATTACTTGCAACAACCGTGATGTTGTAAGTGCCTGGTGCGCCGATCGTTACAGTCGGGTTTTCACTGATTGGTTGATTCGGAGTAGCGCCACCGGCAAAATCCCAGCTGAAATTCATAGGAGTGAATCCTGTATAAGTCGGCGTGAATGTCACATCAGTACCGCTAACGCAGAATATTGGGTTAACGCCAGTAACATCAGGCTTGTCTCCTGGGGGGAGAATCGTATATGGTACTTCGACCGAATCGTTGCCGAATGCATTTGTTACCGTGATAGTAGCAGTATATTCGCCTTCGCCGAGCAGTCTGACAACGGGATTCT
>CAZRQJ010000036.1:0-9915 GCA_964602075.1 uncultured Planctomycetia bacterium | reverse complement strand
AAGGCGACGCTCCACCGCCAAAATTCCATGAGTATGTAAATGGAGTTGTGCCTTTGGCAGAGACAGTAAAAGCGCAGTTTTGGTTTTGGTACGAGCCGGGATATGCGGGGGTAACCGTAGTTTCCAAAATTGTCGGAGGTTGAGCTATTTCCAACGTCCAATTGAAAGTATCACTTCCGAATTCGTTGGTTGCGGTCACCGATGCATCAAAACTACCTGCAGGTCCTAGAACAACTCTCGGCATAGCTTCTTGTGAAGTGTTTGGAGTCGCTCCACCGCCAAAATTCCAATCGAAAGTCATAGGTGTTGCGCCTGCTGTTATCATAGCTCTAAAGGTCACTTCATCCCCGACATCACCGTCGATTGGTGTGACGCCTTCAATTGCGGGTGCAGTGCTGCCTCCGCTTATGGAAAACATCGTAAAAGCCCCAAATTTCGGAGGCTCGTTAGCGTCACGAACACCGAAGTACAAAATAGGTTGTGCGGTTGTATAAAAAACCGAATCTGGCACAACAAGTTCCAACATTCCGTAAGTGTTTTCGTTTTCAGAATTGACATTCAAGTAGAACGCATCCGTTGCGCCTTTTTCAGCTGCAAGTCCGGCTGCGAGGCTAAAAAATGAATTTGCGCTCCATTCGGACGAAGTCCAGTCGAGTGACGGAGTAACTGTAAACAGACCAACCTGAAGATTGCAAAGATTCAAATAATTGTTCGCTATTGGTGTAATGTCGGAAATGCCGATTTCACCTGATGCGTCACCGTCGATAAATCGGTCAATATGATCATTGACGCCGTCTGATACTGAAGCAAGGAAATTTTGAGCTATAGGAGTTATATCTGGAATTCCTACATCGCCTGACAAATCATAATCCCCAACGTTGTAATAGAACCAACTTAAGGTTGACGTTCCGTCCATATTCGGCGTGAAAATGAAATTCAACTCCTGCTCAACAATATCTACAGCGGAAGGTTTCCCATTCGCTTTAACCCGTTCCATCTCTTGAATGAACTTATCTTTGAGAAGTTTAAACAAATCCGAATCAACGCCGCTTGGAGTTTGCAGAGATTCTGCTTCAGCAATCGCATTAGCGGAGTCGAATAAAACCCCGCTCCTTGCAGAACCGCGATCTCCGCGTATGGAATCTTGTCTGGATGCCCCCGAAAGTGAACTCTTTCCAGCGCAAGCGTAAACAATCAAGCTAATCGTGACTAACGCAATAACAAGTATCAATCTGGGGCTCATAAAAAACAACCTCCAAAGCTCAAGACAACAAATTATAACCCAGCTATCAAAATGAGATCGTTAGAAATCAGCAATTCACTTGAAAAACTAACCGCGGCTGACATTGGAACTATCCAACTTCCATTCATCTTGCGGTTAACGACTTATGTATTAGATATGGTTGCATTGCTTTACACAGGGCTGTAACATCTTGCGTAAGCGTAGATGTACCTTGCAACGACTACTCGGAAAATCGGTTTAGTCTTGTTTGTGAATGGTAATCGTGCGAAACAGAGATTGTTAAAAATCTATCAAATTCATGATTAATCTATTCTTTTTTTGAAATTTCGATATATTATGTTTTGGCTTGCAATATTCCTTTTATTACAGGAGGAAATGGAGGATGAAAAACATTTCTATTGTTTTAGCATCAGTTTTGTTGCTCGCAGCATTATTGATGCTGACTGCTTGCGATGACGAAAACGGCATTGTAACCGTAAGGTCTGGAAACGCATCAGTCGTTATCGATTCAGGACTAAGAATCGATGTCGCGGTTTGGGGTGGAGGAGTTATCACAATTTCCGACACACTCGAAGACGACGCAATTCAAGTAGCACTACCCGGACAACGCACAATGATTGGCAGTGGATTCTTTTGGGTGCCGGGTGGCGTCACCAATTCACAGACAGTAATGACATTCCCGATTACTGGAACGTACGAAAATGGCGATTTGCTCGACCTTTACTGGTACGACGTTGCTAATGTACGCTGGATTCCATTCGCTGGAGTTCAGGGCGTCTTTGACGACGGTTTTTGTGTAGTTACATTTGCTAATGGAGCTACAGGACTCGGAGGCAACTTTGCGATTGCTGATACCGCGCAAGGAGGATTGCACTAATGAAAAAGCTAATTCTTTCCATTGTGGTTTTGTTCGTTGCAGTTTTCTTTGCTAGCGCTGTCTATGCACAAAGCAACAACGTATTCCCGCCTGTAGATCTTCCGTCCGATCATTGGGCATATGAAGCAATAAGGGCAATGTACGAATCCGGTGTTCTTGAAGGTTATCCCGGTAACGAATTCAAGGGTAGTCGCACATTAACTCGTTACGAGTTCGCAATCGCTCTCTATCGCACGATCAACTACTTGGATAAGCTCGAAACTACCGATGCTGCAACAAGCGCAACGGTCGATGCTCTCAAAGTAGAATTCACTAGCGAGCTTTCCGACATTGAAGCTAAGGTTGCTGCGAATTCGGCTGCTATCGACGATCTTTCCGCATCACTTTCCGAGTTTGGAACACGCGTTGAAAACGTCGAAAAGAAACTCGGCAACATTAGCTGGGACGGTGATTTTCGTCTCCGTTTGATGTACGAAGATAAAGAAGCTAAAGATATTCAGCGTTTTCGCGAAAGAATGCGTTTGCGATTGAATTTCAAAGCACCAATCATCGAAGATCAGTTGAATTTTTATGGAAGGCTTTCAACCGGAACAGGTGGTACAAGTACTAATCAGACTTTGGATAATTATTTTATGAATTACCCGATTGGTATCGATTTAGCTTACCTTGACTACAAACCCACCTGGATTCCTTGGACAACCCATATATACGCTGGTCGCTTTAAGAACTTCCTCGACACAAATCCCGGCGGAATTATCTGGTCGACAGACCTTAATTTTGATGGAACCGGTGAAACGGTCGAGATTCCGCAGTTCGGCGGTGAGATGTTTGGCAAGTGGAAGTTTAATGCGATTCAAGGCATAATGAACGAAAACGGAGCGCAAGCATTTGAGAATGAAGACGACGAATGGATGCTCGGCTGGCAGGTTGGCGTAAAAGATTTTGTTGTACCGAAGCTAAACTGGTTTGTCAGTTACTATCACTATCAGAATATTGTCGGTGGCGGCAATAACTTTGCTGAAGGTTACAACGGTAATCTTGCCGGGGGCGATGTAGATGTCAACCTCGACGGCGTTATTAACAACCTAGACAGCCTTGCAACAAAGTACGATGTCTTAAACATCGGTGCTAATTACGAGTTTCAGCTCAATGAAATTTCACAACCGATTTTTGTTCATGCCGACTATGTAGCAAACCTTAATCCCGAAATACCATTTTCAGTTGACACTCGCTTTGGCGTTGGTGACGAGGATCACATCGGGTGGCAGGCTGGTTTCCGCTACGGAAAGATGAAGGATCCAGGCACTTGGGACTTCGGCTACATTTATAAAGACGTCGGAGCAACAGCAGTTGTTGGTAACTTTGCTGATCCCAATCATTTTGGTGCAAATGTTAAAACGCACAACTTCTACTTCGACTACGCTATCACCTCTAACACCTCTGTCGCTTTCAACTACTACGTGCGCGATTTAAAGAACGATCTCGAACATCTTGCAAACGACACGCACAATCAGATAAATCTTGATCTTATGGTCAAGTTCTAATAGATCCCTTTTCTGGTCTTGTGCAGAAGAGCGGGCTTCTTCGGAAGTCCGCTTTTTTTATCAATCTAGTTATGATTCGCTCGCCAATCGCTTGAAGAAAACATTTCTGCTATAATCAAAACGGGGCGGTTGATGGGGCCTGGTGGTCCTCGCGGTCTTCAAAACCGTTGGCGCGAGCGTTCCTCGCGCGGGGGGTTCGACTCCTCCCTCCGCCGTTTTTTTCGCAATATTTACATTCACAAAAAAGCCCCGGTTTCCCGGGGCTTTCTAATAAATAGTATGTTGGAAAGTCTTATCCTTGCCAATGCATATTTATATTTATCAGTTTGTTATCGCCGGCTTCAAATCCGATCTCATCCTGAATCATCTGATAACCGTCTTTAATCGCACGTAAAACATACATGCCGGGTGCTATGCCTTCAATCACGTAATAGCCAGCTTCACCAGCAACCGCAGAGTAATCAACGACATACTCCTCACCCACGAAATGTCCTAGTTTCACATACGCTCCGGGCAATGGTTGCTCCTCAAGATTGCGCACATGTCCATACATACGCGCGTATTGGGGCTCACCGACAGGAGTCAGATTTGCGTTTAATTCAGTTTCACCACCACCGATTATCTGTACTTCGTAAGCCCAGTATGTTTCAAAACCGACTTTAGAGAACCTGACAGCATAGTACCCCGCAGGCAAGCCGTCGGTTATGTAATATCCGTCCACATTCGTGTAAATCTGCCGCTTTTGAACATCATTTTGGAAAATAGTCACTTTCACCTCGTTCAGAAGCGCTTGATTCGCCGCATTACGAACACGACCGAAAAGTACGCCATTCGCCGGCGGATCAACAGGGAACAACTCGGCGTTACGTTCGGTATGCTGACCTGCAACAATAACAATCTGTTCATACCAACGATGATTGAAGCCATCCTTAAAGAACTTAGCAGCGTATGTTCCAGCAGCAAGACCGTCAATAGCGTAATATCCCTCACCGTTAGTTACTGCGTCAGCTACGACTGCATCGCCTTGATAGACTTTAACGCCTACACCCGCAAGGAGCGCTTGATTGTGACCGTTTTTAACGTGTCCAAACAAGACGCCTTTATCTCCGCCGCCGAGCGGTGTGAGCAACGCGTTCTGCTTGGTCTCGCCGCCTTCTGTTATCACGACACCTTCAGCCCACCAGTTATTGTAACTTGGGTGCGTGAACCGTACATTGTAAGTGCCGGCTGGAATGCCGTCGATAATGTAGTATCCGTCAACATTGGTATATGCATAAGCGATTTGCTGTTCGTTAGCAAACACTTTAACAAGCGCTTCAGGAATCGCTGCTTCGTTTACACTGTTGCGAACGTGTCCGAACAAAACGCCCTTACCGCCACCATCAGGGAACAATTCAGCGTTGAGTTCAGTTTCATGACCAGCGACGATCACAACTTGCTCATACCAGCGTGTTACAAAGCCTTCTTTGCTGAATCGCACGCGATATGTGCCTGCAGGAAGACCGTCAATCGCATAGTAACCTTCAGCGTTCGTTGTTGCATCTGCGATCACCAAATCGCCTTGATAAACTTTAACTAATGCGCCTTTAATCCAACCGAAGTCGAGATGCGCATTTTGGACGCGCCCGAATAACGTGCCTGTGCCGCCGTCAACGGGACGCTCGATCGTTAAATGCACCTCCGCGATGGCATTAGGTTCCAGAGTGACTTCCGCCACTTGACTTGAACGTTCCCATTTGAAAGCCTTTACAGCATACGCTCCCGGTGCGGGAACTTCAAAAAACTTAGCGATTCCGTCAGCGCCGGTTGCCTTTTCAGCGAACAAATCGCCTTCAAGATTGTTGAACCATACCTTTACGATAGCGCCTTCAATCGGAGCTTGGAACTGATCTCTAACGATAACAAAAATCTTCCCGTATCCCTGTGGCGGATCACCGTCGAGATGGAAGTAAATATCTTTGACGATAACGCTGCCCGGACCGACATGCAATTCGGCTTCAAATGCTTTGTAACCCTCGTAAACTGCATGTAGTAAGTATTTACCGGCGGGAACGCCTTCGAACACATAGTATCCATCGGAGTTCGTTCGTGTTTCGAAATCAGTCCCGTCTCGATCACCGATACCCCAAAGATGCACGAGCGCGTTTGGAGCAATCTGTTTGTTATCCGGGTGATTTGGATCTACAAGATATGCTCGTCCTTTAACCTTACCTAAACCGTCCTGCCCAACAGGCTCAAGAACAATATTCTTCTCGTTTCCGCCAGGGTTAAGAACTATATCCTGCTCGAACGTGTAATAACCCTGCTTAATCGCTGTCAGTTTGTAATTACCCGGATGCGGAAGTTCTATTCTGTAGTGTCCGTTTTCACGAGATTCGGTCTGCCATAGTTGATTGCCTTCTGCGCGAAGCTTGATTAATGCCCCAACGATGGGCGCGCCGGAAGTGTTCTTAACAACGCCTTCAAGAACCGCAAATTCACCGACATCTTTAGGCTGCAATTGGAAATTCTGCTCGATTGTTTGTCCTTGTATAACCGTAACAGTCGCGCTTTCCGGTTTATAATGTCTATGCGCAGCAAGCATATCCGCCTCGCCGGCAGGGACAGATTCGAATTTATAAAATCCTTCTGCGTTTGTGAATGTATGGAATTTACTGCCATATCCTTCTCCATGATAAGAGAGAAGAAACACCGACGCTCCAACTATGCCGTTTCCTTCTGGATTTGTGACACGTCCAGCTACATTCCCGGTATTGATTCTGACAAGGGGAATGTTCTTTTCCGTATTCTCACCGCCAATCAATGTGACGCTGCCGAAGTAAACCTTGAATCCGCGCTTGAACGCCAAGACTTGATGGCTTCCCGGCGGCAGCATGTCGAATGAATAACGTCCGTTATCACCCGACCGTGTCACGCGGAAAAAGCCCTCGTAATCGAAAACGATCACCCAAGCGCCCTGAATGGGATTGTCAGTGCCATCCTCATAAACTAAACCATGCAATTTTGAGGGGTTATCTACACCTGATGTTGACCGTGTATCTCTGCTCGTAAAAGTGAGGTTCGTTGGAGAATCACCGTCAACAACGACATCCTTTGTAAACAAAACATGTCCATCTTTACTGAACGTTAAAGTATGCGAGCCGCCTGCAACTTCGCTTATTAAGAACGTTCCATCATCGCCGGTCATAGCAGATATTTCTGCATCGTCCACAGCAATCTCGACATCTCCAACTGGATATCCCATCGCGTCTTTAACAATTCCGCCAATGTCGCCCGGATTCTCAGCAAGAACGGGAGGAGTAAGGTCGATTATTGGCAGATCGTTAGTTTGATTCTTGCCGTTATCGTTGGGTGGGGGAAGGATTGTCTTACCGCCGCCACCGCACGAAGCGAAGGCAACAATAACCAAAGTCATTAGCAAAAAAATAACAGATGCTCTAAATCGATTAACGATGGACATTCTCTAACTCCTTACCGAATGGAATAAAACGCAAAACAACGATTTCGTTATTTTACGTAAGAGTATTTTACCCAACTATTGTGCGTTTTCTACGGCAGTAAAGTAAAAGATTGGCGTTTCTTAACATTATTATACGGTTTAACTTGCACTTATTGTTTGAATGCCCAATAAAAAATCGAATCTTTGGGGGCGAAAAAACTAGCATATAAATACACACTAACAAATGTGGGCAGGTACTTTTATCATCCTTAGCGCTATCGAATTTATCAAAACTGTATCTCATTCAAACCTTGTCTGACGCGGGACTCATAGGTTACTCGGATGCTCCGCTAAGGTTGAAACACATTAACTCTTTTGTTGCTTGTATCTGAAGAAAACAGTAATCCGCTATCTAGGTCGAAAGCTAATCCTTGCGGAGAATCTATGCCGAATTCACCTTGTTCGGAACCGAGACTACCAAACAAATACTCAAACGCGCCAGTAGAATCCGTCACTAGGATTCTGCTTTTGCCGCTATCTGCAACGTACAACCTTCCTTCTCCGTCAACTGCCAGCCCAGCAGCCTTGTTGAGCGACGAAGCGTTGCCAAAATTTGTGAGTTCAACGACGCCATCAAACGCCAAATCAATCGTATAACGCACAATTCTGTTGTTGCCAGTATCGTTCACGAATAATGTATCGTTCTGGTTAAAAGTGAGATATGTCGGTGCGGTCAGTAGCTGATGCGCGTCACCGAAATTACCAATCACACCCAAATATGTTCCGCTTGGCGTGAAATACTGAATACGATTGTTGCCTGTGTCCGATACAAAAACAACCCCGTCCGCTCTAACAGCAGCATCGAATGGGGACGAGAAGTCTCCTTCACCGCTGCCAGAACCTCCGAATGTAGACTGGACATTAAGATATTGGTTCATTACCGTTACTCGGTCTTTCCCGTTGTCCACAACATAAACCAACTTGCCGTCTTGTGATACGCCGATGCCATTTGGCGCATTCAAATCCGGTCCGCCGATTACATTAACGCCTATTTCTCGCTTAAATACACCCATTAGCGAGTATAAAACAAGCCTTTTCTTCGTCTCATCCACGACAACGACTTCACGGGTCAAGGGGAGTATTGCAATGTCCTTGGCTTTTTCAAGCGGCGCATCAGGGGAACCGTAATTCCCGAAAGTGGAATAGAAGTCAGTACCCTTAACTTCGACACTTGTAACGGGACCCGGCAGTCCCTCAAGATTACCTTCGTTGACCAATGTCACGTAATAATAATAAATACCGGGCTCGACTCCTACTTGTCTATATCCGGGTTTTGTAAGCAGTTCATCGTTAACTATTGAATATTCCCCATCTACCGAGTTGGAAACATATAGGTTGTAACCGGCAAGCGGTGTGTAGTCCGATGAAGGCCAGTCGAGAATAACCGCCGTTTGGGTGGCGACAACCAACTTGACGAATACGCCTTGCGGTGGGGGTAATTCACTCGGAAGCGGGTTCAGTAAAGCGTATCGTCCAAACTTCTCAAGCAAAAGCGACGCCTTCGTAAGATCGATGGAAGTTGTGGCGGTAAATCCCGAGTCTTCCCATTTTGCAAGTGTAGAATTCCATTTGTAAACTGGCACCGCCTGTTCGGATGGCCAAAGAGAATTGTAAAGAATCAAATTGAATGTGACGTTTCCGCCTATGTCGTCTGGGTCGGGCACAAGTTGATCGTTGTTGTTATCGTCTTCGTCAGCTGAAGTCAATCTAACGACTTTGACAAATTCAAAAGCTGAAATGACTTTTCTTCCTTCGGGTATCCCTTCTGCGCTGACATTGGAGATAATGTTCGAGAGCTTAACCTCGGTTCCCGCTGCAAAGAGCGTCCGAGCAAACGTGACAGAAACCGCTCCATCGCTAGTCGTAATGATTATCTCGTTTTGATTATTGTTTGGATCGTTAGGATCGATTATTACCGAACCACCGTTACCGCCTCCGCCACCACAAGCGGATAAAAAGACCAAACTTGCAATAGCGAATAGAACTACGCGCAAGCACATTTTCATGTTTTCAAGCGTTGGCATTAAGAAATCACATCTCCAAATAAACTATCCAAGAATAAAAAGAACTAAGTGAAATACATACACCTGCTGAAGAATCAAGTACCTACTCACAAAGATTTGTTTAACAAAAAACTCAATATACTTACGAAACAATCGCAAGCTCGACAATAGTATAACGTAAAGTCTCAAATGACGCTCTTTGTGTCGATGATCAGTAGCTGCTATTTTGTAACAACCTAACAACTACATCGTCACTCTATTGCGATTCTTGACAATGCTCTGGCATATCCCTAACGCGATATACAACATCAAAAGCGAGTTACCGCCGTAGCTAATAAATGGAAGCGGAATGCCCGTTATCGGTAAAACTCCGAGGTTCATGCCGATATTGACCATAGCTTGAAAGAAAACAATGGCGGAGATGCCATACGCGATGAGTTTTTGGTAATCGTTGCCAGCTATTTCAGCAACCCATACAAGTCTTTGAATCAAGAGCAGAAATAGGATTATCACTATTGCGCTTCCGACAAATCCAGACTCTTCTGCTATCACGCTAAAAATAAAGTCTGTATGGTCGCTTGGTACAAAACCGCCATGTGTCTGTGTCCCCTGTCTAAATCCCTTTCCATAAATCCCACCGGAACCGATTGCTATTGAGGACTGAATCGCTTGCCAATCTCTGTCGAGCTTATGTTCTTCAGAAGGGCTTACAAACCCAAGTACGCGTTCTTTCTGATAATCGTGAAGTA
>CAZRQJ010000035.1:0-16523 GCA_964602075.1 uncultured Planctomycetia bacterium | reverse complement strand
TCGAGCCTGCTGCTGCATATCGGACGGGTAGTAGTCAACGACACGGTTAATAGTTTGGACTACATCTAATGTGTGGAGAGTAGTCAGTACCATATGACCTGTAAGTGCAGCTTGGAAGGTTGCTGTAATTGTCTCGCGGTCGCGCATCTCGCCGATGAGAACGATGTCGGGGTCTTCTCGCATCGCGCCTCTGATTGCGTCTATGAAGTTATCGGTATCAACGCCTAACTCGCGTTGATTAATGATAGCTTCTTTGTCGTGGTGAATGTATTCGATGGGGTCTTCCAGCGTTATGATGTGAACTGGGCGGCGATTGTTCACGTATTCTAGCATCGACGCTAGAGTAGTTGATTTACCTGAACCGGTTGTTCCCGTCACAATTATGATACCGCGTCTTTCGAGTGACAATTCTTCAAGAATTAGAGGGAGATTAAGCTCTTCAAAACTAGGAATACGGTCGGTTATCAGACGTAATGCCGCAGCAAGCTCGCCCGTTTTCCGAAATATGTTGCAACGGAATCTACCTACACCTTCGAGTTGATATGCGAAGTCGATCTCGTTCTGTTCTTCTAGTTTATATTCTCGCTTAGGAGTGAGTAACTGCTTACAGAGTTTTTCCATAGTCTCGTTGTCAACTATGGGAAAATCAGTAACTTGTAAGTCTCCGTCAACGCGTATAATCGGCGCCCTTCGGGCACCTAGGTGCAAGTCGGAGGAGCCTTTACTAGCCATATACCTTAAAAGGACATCAACGTCCATGTGAACACCTCACCGAGTCAGAATGACAGGACATATTAGCACATGCTTATTTCGTCTTGTATATCAATAAGAAGTTTGCGCACAGAAGTTTGGTAAAGTCAAATTTATTCGATAGAAATCGCCTGTTTCGCGTTGAATAGATATAATTCATGCCTTGATAGTGTAATCGTTGCGATTTAACGTTGATATGAATTACAAACAGGAAAGTACGGATTTAGTTCGTATCGCTATACCGGCGAGACTTGACGCAGTTCTTTTTGAGTATGCTTTGCGTATGAATAAGAGAGTCGAGCTGCTTATTGCTCCGCCTCGCGACATACCGCGCTTGCTTTTCGAACGAAAAGTAGATTGCGCTCTTGTGCCTAGCGTAATGTACTTCCAAGGCGATTATCTGATTATTCCCGATGTATCAATCAGCACTTTCTACAGAATGACTACGGAAGTTCTTGTGTCGTCAAAGCAGTTGATTGACGTTCGCTCTGTTGCGTTACCGAGACAGCCCGATTCATCGCGAACCATCCTTGAGATAGCATTAAGAGAATTGTTTCCCGAATTACCGTACAGATTTGAGATAGGGACTGGGAATCCATATAAAGACTTAGAAAATTGCGATGCGTCAGTCGTTTCAGGCGAGGGAGCTTTGGGTATTCCAGATAATCTGCGCAAGAACAACATTGGCGAGATATGGGTCAGGATGACTGATTTGCCTGCTGTTTTTTACTTATGGCTTACACACGCTGACTTTCCTAGAAAGAAATTAGAAGAGATTTATGCGCACATCATTCTTGCAAAAAAAACAGGACTCGCACAAGCGGATAGGGTAATGCGTTACGCGAGAGATAGGGTCACTTTGAATAAGTACAAGTTGATCGAGTATTTAACTGTGCAAATAGACTACGATTTGTTTAGTCAGCAAGTGAAGTCGCTCCGTCTCCTTGGGGATTACATGCAAACTTACAAACTCATACCGGAAGGGCGCGACGTAGAACTGAAATATGCAACGGCGCGCTCTCACGTCAGTATTTTTGAGTCGATTTTTGGTGCAACAACTGAATCAATCGACGATTTAGTAATAGATTGGCAGTCCGACGACAGCGATTCAGATGAGTGATTACTATAGTGATTGCATAAATAGGAGAATTATTTTTAGTGCTGATTGCATAAATGATGAGTCTTGCTCTTGCGATGTAAGTTGTTTCCAGATAAAATTAAGCTGCTTATTTTCTATTTGGAGCTTTTATGAACAGGCATTTACGCGCGCATTCATCTGGACTACCTTCTGAAACTCACGCGAAGAGGGCTATTATTTTGCTTTTGCTAGCAGTCGTTGTGATCTATTCGTTTGTTGCCTTATCCTGTTCCAGCTCGAAACGTGTCATGAGCGGTTCGGTTGGGGCTACGAATGGAGTTATATCGAACAGCGCATCGAATCCAAATACGAACATTGCCAGTGATAATCCAAGTTCGATTGAAGCATACGAACACAACGAATCCGATGATGGAAAGTATTTATCCACGGACAACGGTGAATTTGCCCTGTTCATAGTAGATAATAAGAACAAGCCTTTTAAGAACACGCAGCAAATATTCGAAATTGAATTCGACACTCAATCGAATAAGTTGATTGTAAACCTTAACATCGAAGATAAGACTGCCCTTGTTAATCTTGTTCCATCACTTCAAAACTTAGCTCTTTATTTTCTGTTAGAGTACGATGATTCACAACTAACACCAATAGATGTTGTTTACGGCGACGTTCTTGGTAATCAAAGTGAAGTGCTTTGTATTGCCGCACTGAATAAGCCTGGACAAATAGGGGTAGGTCTTTCTCGGATTGGGGCTGATACGAGAATATCGTCATCAGATATTATTAGATCGAACGGTCTATCTTTTTCGGTATCGTTTAAAGAATCGCCGTTTGATAGCAGCAGATCTGTTAGTACCGTTGACGACCGACGTCGTACAGCATCGCCAACGGATGTTGTGACAACTGACGCGCTTGACGGCACTTACCATCTGGACTGGACGGAACGTAATATTGGCGATTATGACGCTACAGGCGAAGTTAGCATTGCAGATATCACTCCAATCGCTTTGAATTATCTAAGAACAATAGAAGAAGCTACGAACGATTACGAACTGGAGCTTTACCAGCAGATTGATGGCGACGGATCTGGTGATATTGGCATATCAGATATTACTCCCATCGCAAATAACTACCTTGTTAAGGTTAATGGTTATGATATTTGGCGCAACGAAGATCCTGCTGAAGGAGCTGCTTGGTTGGTTAACATAGCAAATCCAGGTTTGCTCAATCCTGACACAGCCAGTGCGCCCCGTCCGGACTTATCGGCGATGCCGCCCGAACGCGATGGTCTAGCAATCCGATATTCTTACGATTCGAGTCAAATACAATCAAAGTATTACGGAAAAAAGACAAAGAAATCACCAAGCTCACTTGAATCGGTATTCTATATATTAGCTAAACATGAAGACGGTTTAGATATTACTCCTCCGGATGTTTCTTTCGGAGCGGTTTTCGGGCAAGAAAGCGCGGGATCTGCAGAGGTTAATTTACTTGTCGAAATAAGCGGTAATGTAGCGCGTCCGTTTACGTTAGCAGTGAAGTGGGACGAATCTATGCGTCCGCAGATTTTTGAAAACTACAACGCGAATGGTACTGATGAGAAGATAATATACAATTATCAGTCTGGAGGCATGTACAGTCCTTGTGTTACGCTGATCTCCTCCGATGGGTACGTATTTGCAAAACGTTTACAACAAGTCAGTGTTTCAGGTCCTGAAGCGTTTCTAACTATAAATCCAAGTGTAGGCATTGCGCCGTTATCGGTAGTCCTCGACGCATCAGGCTCGATCGTTGGAGATGCTCCTTTCAATAGGTTCGAGTGGGATTTTGAAGGAGACGGTGTTTACGACGAAGATTCAGGTGTTAACTCAACAATTGAACACACATATACTTTGCATGGCAATTACACACCGACGGTTAAAGTATGGGATGAAAACAGCGCTTTTGGCATTGCTAGCCAACCCTTAGAAGTTAATGCAACAGCCGTAGCAGAGCTGACGGCTGATCCGCTTACAGGCTCGCCCCCGCTGACCGTGACTTTTGATGCGAGCTTGTCAACTTCACCAAACGGATCGATTGTTGAGCATCAGTGGGATTGGGACGGCGATCTCGTTTATGACGAAACAAGCGGAACTGAAAGCATTGTTCAACATACATACAATGAAACAGGAGTTTTCAATGCGAACCTTCTGATAACTGACGAAATTGGCGCACAAGGCTCCGCTTCTGTGGAGATCAGCGTTACAAATCAACCACCTATCGCAAAAATATATGCGGATTTAAACCGCGGCAACATACCATTGACAGTTCATTTCTCTGCGGCAGGTAGCAACGATCCAAACGGCGAAATTGTCCGCTACGAATGGGATTTAGACGGTGACGGCAGCTTTGAATACAACTCGGGATTAGATCAGACAGCAGTATATACATACAACGAATCGGGCGATTACAACGTATCGGTCATGGTTACCGATAGTGATGGGGCGACTGACACGGAGTCAATTCTGATTACAGCTATCATACGACCTGTAGCTGTAGCAGATGCTAACCCGAAGACAGGAAACGCGCCTTTGCTCGTTACATTTACTGCAGATGGCAGCTACGATCCAGACGGAGTGATTGTGCAGTATCGGTGGGATTTTGACGGCGATGGAAACTTTGACTGGAGTTCAAGTACAACTGGTAATACTCAATATTTGTATACAACCGGTGGGTTAATAAATGCGCGCCTGCGCGTTTACGATGACGATAACGCTACTGCCACAGAAACTGTCGTGTTGGATATCAACTCACCGCCTGTGGTAACTGTCGAAGCAGATGTAACTGTGGGTGAACCGCCGCTATTGGTTAACTTTGATGCATCGAAGTCCTACGACCCAAATGGAGAAATTGTCAATTTCGAGTGGGACTTCGATAACGACGGCGTATTTGAGTTAGATACCGATCTCGATCCAACCTCAAGCTATGAGTTTACGGACAACGGCTCGTATTGGGTTACATGTCGCGCTACTGACGATTTAGGTGGAATGGGTACTGGTAAGATTAGAATTTCCATAAACAATATTCCGCCTATTGCAATAGCTGGCGCAGATGTTACTTCGGGTGATAAACCGCTGACCGTAAATCTCAACGCAGATGCTAGCAGCGATCCTGACGGATCGATACTTAAATGGGAATGGGACTTTGAGGGAGACGGAACTTACGACTGGACTAGCGATACGGGCGGTGATGTACAGAACGTCTATAACGAGCGCGGTTCGTTTTTAACTACGTTACGCGTAACGGATAACGACGACGACACAACCACAGATACTATCGAGATACATGTAAACGATTGGCAACCCAGCCTCTTCGAGCAATCTAGTCTTGACTATACATCTATAGAAATCGATTCAAACGATCGACCGCATATCGCTTTTGTATCTGACAAGTTCTACCACGCATACTTTGATGGTTCGAACTGGGTCTTAGATGTGATAACCTCCACTGCTGGTGAAGGAATGAACGCATCGCTAGAGCTTAATGGATCTGACTATCCCTTTGTCAGTTATTACGATATGAACAATCTAGATCTGAAGTATGCGTACAACATCGGAGCAGGGTGGGTGCTAACGACAGTCGATAATGCCGGAGATGTAGGCTCATACTCCTCGCTTGTTTTAGATTCTGTTGGTCGTCCTCATATAAGCTATGCGAGAGTAATCAGCGGACAGGATACGACCTCCGAGCTAAAACATGCGTATTATAACGGTACATCTTGGACTCGAGAAACAGTTGACAGCGCTGGATTGCCGGGTTTCGGTACATCCATTCAAGTCGATTCTAACGACCGATCACACATTGCTTATTATGCCGGAACGAACGGTGACCTATTATATGCACTATATAATGGAGCTACTTGGACTAAGAGCACCGTCGATAGTGCTGGAATGGTAGGGTGGTATCCATCACTTGTACTTCATTCATCCAATCGCAGGCATGTTAGCTACTACGACAATACAAACGGGGACTTAAAGTATGCTCGGTATGACGGAGCCGCGTGGGCTATTGAAGTAGTTGATTCCAGTAACAATACAGGTACGTACGGGTCGCTGGTGCTTGATTCGAACGAAATTCCGCATATTAGTTACTGCTATGCCTCGAACAATGATTTACGTTACGCTGTTTTCAATGGAGCTAATTGGGACGTCGAAACTGTCGACGATGACGGTATGGACGGATGGTTCACTTCAATTGCAGTTGGCTCTAATAATAAACCGCATATTAGCTATTGCGACAATGGATTTTTGGGATATGTTTACTTGGAGTAACGCTAACTTACGATCTCAACTTTTATGAAGTTGGTGTTCCCTTTTACTTTACTAGGGATACCGCCGATAAAAACGAGTAAATCGCCAGAGTAGAATGCAGGAATATCAGATATGCCCTTTAATTGTTCGTAAAGCGTGTGCTCAACGTTTATCGAGTCTACGTTAAGAACCGGTAATACACCGAAGGAAATAGCAAGCCTTCTTGCGACATCTATGCTTGGTGTAGGAGCGATGATCGGACATTCTGGTCTGAATCGCGATACATTACGTGCAGAGTAACCACTTACGGTCGGCGCGATTATAGCTGTAGCATCAAGATCGGCGGCGACGCGGCAAGCCCCATTAGCTATGCGTGCTCCGATCGGATCTTTAAGCGCAAGCAAATCCCTTCCTCTCATAAAGGGTAATTTAATCGTAGGTTCGGTAGCTATAGCAATACGCCTCATCATATCAACAACGTGTATTGGATATCTACCGGTTGCGGTTTCACCGGATAACATTACAGCATCCGTACCGTCAAGTATAGCATTAGCGACATCGCTTACTTCTGCCCGTGTTGGATAATCGTTTTCTATCATGCTCTCAAGCATTTGTGTCGCAGTAACTACGGGTAGAGCGTATTCTTTGCAAAGCGCAATTATTCGTTTCTGGATTATCGGTACTTCTTCGATTGGCAAAAACAGACCTAGATCGCCGCGTGCAACCATTACTGCATCGGATACTTTCATGATATCAATCAAATTCTCTACCGCTTCTGGCTGTTCAATTTTTGCCATCAACGGTATGTCTGATTGAAACTGGGCTATCGCTTTTCGAGCAGTTTCCATGTCATGCGCACATCTTACAAAACTCACGGCGAACCAATCTACGCATAATTCACAGCCTAGTTCTATAAAGTGGTAGTCGTGAGGTTGTAATGAATCAGCATTAAAACTTTTACCCGGACGAGTAATCCCCTTTTTTCTTTTAATCACTCCCCCTTCGACTACCTTTGTTACAACTTGCGTTGAGCCAGCTTCTATTATCTCAAGTCTTACCTCCCCGTCACCGATTATCAACGTTTCACCTGTTGATAGTTCACTCGGCAGCGATTTATATTTTGTGTGTAAAACAATATGCCTGTCAATTCGGGTGGACGATTGTGGGGCGTTATCGCTTAGAACATCTTCAGAGGATACTACTACGACATCATCGATGTTAACTTCGACTGAGTCGTTTGGAACGCGATCGAGGCGTATCTTTGGCCCTTGCAAGTCAAACATGATAGCTATGTGAATGCCCGTTTTTTTCTCGATTGAGCGTACAAGCTCGAATGACTCACGTGCGCTTTCAAGAGAAGCGTGACTAGTGTTTATACGAACCGCATTTAAACCAGCCATTACCATTTCCGTCAGAATCTCATCACTGGCGCACGACGGACCTAGCGTTGCTAGGACTTTTGTTTTCTTTCCTTTAATCATGTAACACCGAATATAAGATAAATGAAGCTACATCATAGCAGGATTAAGATAGATGATTTCAAGGCTGGCGTCCCATTTTCACATTGGACGTCATAATTTTCTTGATAATTAAAGTAGAGATATGTTGATAACTATCATGATTCGTTACTGTGACAAGATATTTCCTGTTTTATTTGCCTTCTTGTTGCTTTTTTAAAAATATGTTAAGATTTAATCGTGCCTCATCGTACAAAACTTACTTTTATCGCAGTCCTGCTTGTCATGGTGCTGTGTTGTACGCTGATCTCGCTTGTTAGCCTTTGGCGTGAAGATGTCGCGCTTAGTAGGAGACTAGTCAAAGTTGAGAGTGCTTACAATGCACTTCAAGATAAGTATATAAGTATAATAAGCGATACGCGCAGATTGAAGAGTGATCCTGAATATCAGAAAGAAATTTTGAGAAACGAGTTTGGTTACGTCGGTAAAAACGACGTGCCTGTTGTGGTAGTTGATCCAGAAGCAGACAATTCGCCGTAGTAACAGTAGAGCTTGCCTTACTTTGAAATCTCGTCATAGAATATTGCAGATGCAATGCGAGAATCGAATTCCAGTGCTGAAAGTCTTTTTGCATTCTTAACGTATCGGTTTATTGTTGCAGGATCGTTTATCAACTTTACGATTTCTTCTGCAAGTCTTTTTGGATCCCTTTTAGTGACAACCAAACCGCAGTCATTATCAATAAAGAACTTGCTCACAAAACAATTCTCTGGCGCATGGACAATTATTGGTCGCCCAGATGCCAAGTAATCGCTCATTTTTCCGGGTGATGCTGTGGCGATAACTTCTTTATGGTAATGTGTTTGAAAAGCTAACGGAAGAAGCAATAGATCAGCTTTCTGTTGTTCGATTATAACATCGTGATTTGATATGTGATTGTGAATCTCAACCTTACCGCTGATGCCTTTTAACTTCAAAAGTGACCGCGAGACAGAAGTGTAAACAACGAGTTTGATGTCGATTTCATTGATTATCTTTAACGCTTTAAGCAGGTTTACTACTGCGTCTGCTTGCGCCCCGTAAATCGCACCAGTATATAGAATTCTGACAGGTTTTTGCTGTGCTCTGAAATTGGTGTTAATCGAGCAGCCTGTTAAATCAGGTCTTTCATCCTTAGTTGATCCATTGGTCGTATCTGATTCTACTGATTTTTCGCTTAAGTCACTTGAATTTCGAATGATCACGGGTTCGATACCGTATCTTCGCCGAAGCTCGCCAGCAAGCGCTTCGTTAGGTACAAACACACCAGCCGCACTTCTAAGAATTTCAAACTCTTTATCTTTAGCGAATGAAATCTCTTTATGCCAATAGAACTGATACAACCACCAGTCGAAATAGTACGCGTAGAACTTAACATTTAGACGATTAGCGGCTTCATATGCAGCAGGAATGTCCCATAAACTACCGCTACATCCGACTACTGCGGTACATTTCTCGATCTTGAGTATTACCTCGATTGCATTGATGTAATCCGGGAAGGTTTGTAAACCGATAGGGAAGTTGGCTGCTTGAAGCAGTTTTAACCGAGCTAGCCAAGATGCTCCACGTTTCACCTGTCTTAACTGTGGACAGTGGTAGTACTGAACTGGCAAAAAAGAGGACGCATTTATTACACCCTTAGCAACAGAGGGTTTCGGTTGAGGTAAGTTAGATTCCTGTGTGTTCGCGCTGTCGTGTATAAGATTCTCTCCAAAATTTCTTTGGGAGATTAAACAGTATGAGTTATCAGGCAAGTTCTTTAATAGTCTAAATAACGCGACACCCTGTCCCGATAAAACAGGTGGAAGTGTATGTGAAACAAGAGCGATCTTTGTCATGAGATGTTCTACAAGCAAATTGTAGCTATAGGCAACTACTGGGTTAATCTACTTCGTAGAAACGCTCACTTCCGACACCGCACACTGGGCACTTATCGGGGTGTTCATCGACGAAAGTATATCCGCAAACCGGACATATATAGTACGAGCGTTCAGGCAAGTCTCTGCCGGCTAATACGGCTTCGAGCGCAAGTTTGTAATATCCGTGATGGATTTCTTCAACCGCTGAAGCGTGTTTGAAAGCCTTAATGGCAGCTTTCTCCGTCTCGATATCGGCTTCTGCAATGAACTTAGGATACATTTCGGTAAACTCGTATCCTTCGCCTTCGATTGCTACTATAAGGTTTTCTTCGGTGCTGTTTATTCCGCCCATAACCCTCAAGTGAGTGTGAGCATGAACTGTTTCAGCTTCTGCAGCCGCGCGGAAAAGCTTTGCAACTTGCGGATATCCATCCTGCTCTGCTTTCTTTGCGAAGGCAAGATACTTGCGATTCGCCATGCTTTCACCGGCGAATGCTTCTTTTAAATTACTAATGCTTGTCATCGCTTCCTCCAAAAATAAGTTACGAACAATCTAAATCAAAGAAGATATGCAAGATAGCATACCATTACTATTGCTTGAAGTCGACTGCGATAGTATCGCTTCTTGCTATCTCGGTTGTCCTGACGCTCTGACTATTACTTCGCTTACATCGACATGTTTGGGTTGCTCGATTGCGAATCGTACAGCGCGCGCAATATCGTCAGCTTCGACAAAGTAATTGAAACGCCCTTTGAACGAGTCAATCACTTCTTGATCGGTGATATGAGAAGTTAACTCGGTTTTGGTAATGCCCGGACTTATAATCGTTACGCGTATCAAATCGTCGGTTTCTTGCCTCAATCCCTCGCTTATAACTCGCACCGCGTGTTTTGTTGCGCTGTAAACTGCGTAGGCTTGCCAAACATGGTGTCCTGCTACAGATGAATTATTGATAATGTGTCCGCCTTTGTTTTCAAGCATGTGTGGGAGTACTGCAGCTATTCCCCAAAGCACGCCTTTGATGTTAACGTCAATCATACGTTCCCATTCATCCGTATGAAGATTACGAAGATAACTAAGCGGCATCAGACCAGCGTTGTTAAATAATACGTCGATTTGCCCATACTTATCTATCGTTTCTTGAGCGAGCGATTCAAAACTTTTAGGGTTGCTGACATCGCACTCCTTGTAGTGAGCTATTCCTCCATCGCGCTTTATTCGTTCGCATAGTGTTTGTAGTTTGTCTGTGCGTCGCGCCGCGCATATAACTTTTGCACCATGCTTCGCAAGGTCGAGAGCGGTAGCTTCTCCAATTCCACTGGATGCGCCTGTGATTACAACAACTTTATCTGTAATGTTTTCCACTTCTGATTCCGAGTTTGAAGTTAGATTAGATGATAGCAATTATTGTCCAGTTATTGCACAAACGGAGTTCACTGAAAGTCGTTCACATGACATTTTATATATGACGCTTGTGAAATGTGTTGATTTGCAAATTGACAACGCTTTATAGCAATATACAATAGGGGGTATGGTATATAAATGCGGTTTTCAAGTGCGGAGGTGTTTTTGTGAGCCGTAAGCAAGAAACAGAAAGTATTGATGTCGTTTTTACAAGTTTGAAGAAGGAAGATTTAACAAACCGTTTGCGAAGATGTATTGGACAACTCGAAAGTGTTGTGAAGATGATAGACGCTGACGAAGATTGCGAGAAAGTCCTTATTCAGCTAAAAGCTGCGCGACGCGCTGCGGATTCTGCTGCACGCGTTCTTCTTGCTTGCCATCTCGAAACTGCTATAGCAGAAAAGGATAAATTTGATTACAAATTTCTGACCGATCTTCTGGATTATTAAACTTTTTGTTCTGGAGAGAACAATGGAAAACTTGTTAACCGAAGATGCTGTTCAAACTAACAGACTTGTTGAAGAACTACTATAGCTTAAAAAGTATACGATGAATAAACTAAGTTCAACTAACAAAATTGTGAAGGAAGGTAATCATGACTAGGGAACGATTTATACGTGCATTTGCTGGAGCGCTCATTCTAATTGGTCTTGCGTTGGGTTCTTTCTTGAATGCGCCAGCGTGGTACATTGTTCCAGTATTTGTTGGATTCAACTTGCTTCAATCGAGCTTTACTCGGTCTTGTCCACTAGAAATCATACTCGAAAAAGTAGGTATGGAGGGTTGTAAAAATGAGAAAATCGTTAATACAAAGAAGTAACTTCAACCGATTTTACGATCAAGCCGGTCACCGACTTGTCAGTTTATTGCTGTTATCGTTGAGCCTAACGTTCACATTTCCCAGCCAGTCGTTTGGGAGCGCAGAAGGGCAGTCGATTAAGATTGAGAATCGTAAATCGATTAACAATATTCGCGAGGCGCAATCAGCGAACGGTGGAGGTGTTCTAAGTGCGACAGGGATTGCAGGAGGTTTACCAAGCAATAGTGATCATGTGGAAGCTACAGATACCTGTATATGGCTTGCAAACACTCAACCCCTCGAATTGAAGGATGCTCTAAATGCTGTTCTCACTCACAACCGTATGGTACTCGCAGCTCTGAATGACGAGGATGCTGCAAAGGCTAATCTAGATTACGCTGATAGCTTCGCTCTGCCTCGTTTCGATTTGAGTGGTGGTTACACGTATTCCAACAATCCAGTTTCCGCATTTGCTTTTCGCATGAATCAAGGCAGGTTTACTCAAAAGGATTTCGATATCGCAGAACTCAATGATCCTGACTTCCTTGGCAATCTTGGTATGAAACTTACAGTTTCTTACCCTTTATATACAGGTGGGCGGATCGAACTCGGTAAAGAAGCTGCATTGAACAACATAGAAGCAACGGTAGCTGCAACAAAAGAAACGACAAGAGGAATGGCGGGAGAGCTGATTCAAGCCTATCTCGGCGGAGCGTTACTAGTTGAAAGTATAAAAGTGATGGATGAAAGTGTAACGTTAGCTGAAAGCCATGTAAGTCTTGCTGACAGTTTTTATCGGAACGGGGTAGTAATAAAAAGCGATTTGCTTGCAGCTCAAGTCTTTGTGGCTATGATTAAGCAGGAGCGCGAAAGATACTTAGGCTCGTTTGAAAACGTAAATGTTGGGTTAAACGTCTTAATGGACAGAGATCTTGACTTAAGGTATAGCTTTGTTTACGACTTTACCGAACTACCGAGCGTTCTCGAAGATTCTCAATATTACGATGCAATTGCTCTAGCACGTCGTCCCGATTTGGTTAAACATGTTCAAATGCGCGAAGCGCTTGAGAAGATGATGAACATTGAGAGTCGAACAAGTCGACCGGAAGTTGGATTGTACGGCGAAGTCCAGTACAGCGATAACGGTATTTTTCAGAATGGATCTGAAGATGCTACCATCGGTGTTTACGCAGCTTGGAACCTATTCGATGGCGGTGAGCGTAAGAGTAAATACAACGAACTTAAGGCAAAGTTAAAGGGTGTTGATGAAAAAATCTCAATGCTGAAACTTGGAATTCGTAGTGAGGTCAAACAAGCTCTTATTGATTATCGTGTGGCGATCAATAATCTGCTTAGCACGGAAGCGATAGTCGCTCAAGCGGAAGAGAGCTTGAGAATCATAGCTAATCGCTATCGAGAAGGCGCATCTACGGCTCTTGAACTTCAGGATGCTGAAACTATGCTTAAACAAGGAAAACTCACTCGACTTGTCGCAATGCACGACGTGCATTTAGCATCATTTAACTTACGGATAGCTACCGGTGAAATCCTCGACGACATTGTGATGGTGGCAGATGGGATATAGAAGTACTAATTACCACTTAATTGGAGGTTGGATATGCTAGGTTTGTTTCAAAGCATTGTATTCACTGTGGTTCTTGGATTAATCACTCTCACATTAACTGCTTGTCCGAAAGCTAAAGAGAGTGAAGTCTTAACCAATGATCCAAAAAGCGCTGAATCGGTTTCAAGTGAAATTAACGATTTACATTTGGGTTACACTACTGAACGTTCGACAGTTAAAACTGTTAAAGTTGTAAAAGAGAAATTATCTTCTGGTATCGAGTATTCAGGTACGGTTGAAGCTTCAAAGTCGGCAATGGTTTCGCCGAAGCTTATGGCATTGATTGAAGAGATGCCGATTGCCGAGGGTGACGTTGTTGCAAAAGGTCAACTCATTGCGCGACTTGATAAGCGCGACTTGGATGCGCAACTTCTTCAAGCGAATGCCGGCGTTTTGCAAGCGGAGGCTGCATATCAACAAGCACTGGCAGCAACCGAAGAAGGTTCAGCGGGAATGATTCAAGCTGAAGCCGCTCTTGAATTGGCCGCTAAGAATTTGAAAAGATATCGTACTCTGTACGAAGAGGAATCCATTTCAAAGTCACAATTTGAAGAAGTTGAAGCAAATTTCAAATATGCACAGAGCGGCGTTGAACAGGTTAGAAAAAAGATAGCGCAAGCTGATGCAGCTGCAGGACAGGCAAGGGCAGGAAAGAATCAAGCTGAAGCGCAGGTTCAATCGATAAAGATAATGATGAGCTATGCGGTTGTAACAGCTCCGTTCGCGGGTATAGTATCAAAAAAATTCATGGACGTGGGAGCTATGACCGCACCAGGTCAACCTCTCGTTAGAATCGAATCGCAAGACGCTCTTGAACTCGCCATTGCTGTGCCAGAAAGCGATCTCAAAGGTATCAAAGCCGGTGACTCCATTAATGTATATATTGATGCGCTCTCCGAAGAGATTGGCGGGTACATCAAAGCACTTGTCGCATCTGGCGATCCAATGACGCATACTTTCAAATTGCGAATCTCGCTTCCCAAATATGATGGACTCCTAGCAGGAATGTATGGAAAAATCCGACTTGGCGATGATGAGAGCGAATCGTTAATTATCCCCCAAAGTGCACTAGCAACTCGTGGTGCCGTAACGGGTGTGTTCAAATTAAACGACGATAGAATTCTCTCGTTCGTGCCGGTAGAAAAAACTGACTATACATCGGACAAAGCAGTTGTTTTGCGTGGATTAAACGAGGGAGACAATATAGTTGTCAATCCAGATTCCGATTTAGTTGATGGACAGAAAGTAAACTTAGGTTAGGACAACGATGACACAGCATCATGATGACGAATTAAACGTGAAAGCAGATGCCCAAGAAGCAAAAGAAGGGTTCAACGTAGGCGGTTGGCTGACGCACGTTTTTATTGACTCGAAGATTACAATGCTTTTGATCGTAACCGCGATGATATTTGGGGTTATGGCACTCGTCATAACTCCGCGCGAAGAAAACCCCCAAATTAGCGTTCCATCTGCACATGTAATGGTTATGTTTCCAGGCGCGTCTGCAAAAGAGGTGGAAAAGCTAGTTGCTGAACCACTAGAGCGGCTTATATGGAAGATAAACGGAGTGGAACACGTGTATTCTGCGTCGATGCCCGGTATGGCGGTAGTGACGGCGCGTTTCTTCGTTGGGCAGAGTCAAGAAGAAAGCATATTCAAGGTATATAATCAAGTTTACAGCAACCTCGACGGAATACCTGACGGCGTAATGCCGCCACTTATCAAACCCATAGATATTGATGATGTTCCGGTTGTGGCTATAACACTATACAGCAACATTGTATCCGACTACGAGTTGAGAAGGGAAGCCAATCGAATACTCGACGAACTACGCGAAATCCCTGGTACAAGCGACGCTCTAGTTGTGGGTGGGCAGAACCGACAAGTTACAGTTGAGTTAGATCCTGTCAAGATATCCGCCTATGGACTCGATTTGCCATATATTGTTCAAGCCATAGAAGCAGCAAACAGAGAGCTGACGGCTGGCGATATCGAAGTTGATAACCTCAAACATTCTATTCAAGTAGGCGAATACTTCAACGATGCTGAAGATGTTGCTTCTCTCGTTGTCGGTGGACAAAATGGGCGATCGATTTATCTACGCGACATCTCAAGGGTTTTCGATGGACCAGAAGAAAGGTCCACTATTACCCGTATCGCATTCGGACCTTCGGCAAGTGGACATAATGCACACTTTGAAGGTGTTGGTAAACAGGCTGGAACCAGCTATCCAGCAGTCACTCTGGCGATTGCGAAAAAACGCGGTCAGAATGCAGTTAGTATTTCAAACAACATTATTGCAAAGATGGTTGATATAGCCGCGAGCGGAGGGCTATCAGAAGGAGTCGATTGGGTCGTCACGAGAAACGATGGCAAGCGAGCAAACGACGCCGTAAATGAGCTGGTCTCTCACCTTGCTTGGGCGATTGTCATAGTTCTGGTTTTGTCCGTCGTTAGTTTAGGGTGGCGAGATGCCGCTGTGATGACCGTAGCACTTGTTCTAACATTACTTGTTACATTAGGGGTGGGATTGCTTGCCGGTCAAACAATCAATAGAATTACTCTGTTTGCATTGATTCTATCTCTCGGTCTGTTGGTCGACGATCCCATTGTGGTTGTGGAAAATATTCACCGGCACCTCTCGATGAAATACTGTGCTCGGCGCGATGCTTGTGTTAATGCAGTAAACGAAATCAGCGCTCCAACAATTTACGCGACCCTAGCAGTGATTATGTCCATGATACCGATGGCGTTTGTTACTGGAATGATGGGTCCTTATATGAGGCCGATACCGTTTAATGTACCTGTTGCGATGGTAGTTTCGTTATTAGTAGCATTTCAGATTACACCATACTTAGCTAAGCGTTGGATAAAAGTTAGCGCTGGACACACGGAAATTGATGTAACAAAAAGCAAGGCTTACGCGTTCTACTACCGAATTATAACACCGTTTCTTAGATCGGTGGCAAAACGTAGATTGCTTTTCGTTTTACTAATACTTGCGTTGCTAACTACCTTCACTCTTCCAATGTTTAAGTTGGTGAAGTTTAGGATGTTGCCTAAAGCAAACACGAACACATTTTTGGTTACAGTTGATTTACAAGATGGAGCTGTTCTGGCAAAAACAGACGAAGTCGTACGAAAGGTTGAAAAAATCCTGCTTGAACAGCCCGCATTCGCTGAGCCACTGAAGTTCCTCCGGGGT
>CAZRQJ010000034.1:908-16721 GCA_964602075.1 uncultured Planctomycetia bacterium | reverse complement strand
AAGACACTACTATGTTTTCAGCTTAAAAGTGTCCAACTCAAAGGGTGCAGTTCACAGCGTTTGAACCAAAACGGATTAGAATAACAAATAATAGTACTCAAAGGTTACAAAGTATGCGTTCATGACTGACATACGGTTGGTTAAAGTCTGAATTGCATGATTTCAATATCGAATCGCTTGTAAAAGATTGATAGAATTCACCTTACCATCGCATTCTCCTGCGGCATCGCCCCGCCACCCGTCCGGGATTGGTTGGGAAGTCGGGTTCTATCCACCTGGTTCGGGTAATCCCGACTTGGATTGCGACACGTAAGTGTCGCCTTTAAGACAGAACGTAAGTTCTGTTTGCTTGGAGTAAGCCAATTTATTGGCTTCAATTGTGATGGCACTTTAGTGGCTCACGAAAGAACTAACAACCGATTAATTCTGTGACGCTGCATTGAAATGCAGCGAGGTCGACGGAGATAAATCTCCGTACTCCGCGAGCAAGCGATACTTACGTATCGCGAGGATTCGGTTCGCAGGTGGGACACCTGCGCTACCCGTGATTCGCTCCGAAGTCAAGAAACGCTTGCAATTGCTCACGTCCGTTCACACACAGCGACTCGCCGCCCGTCAGTGGTTGTTAGTGACACGATTTTATAAATCGTGCGGTTTTTCACCGTTATCGGGTATCATGAAGTGTTGAGCACTGTGCGCAGTTCAAGGAGTGATTATGTCTAAACTTAGGCTCAAGCCGCAATATCTTACCGATGAAAACGGCGAGAAAAAACTCGTCGTTCTTAGCGTCGAAGAATACGAAAAACTCCTTGACGAACTTGAAGACAAAGCGGATGCCGAAACCCTTGATTTAGCGATAGAGCGCGGCGGCACATTTACAAGTCTCGAAGATGTTAAAAAGGAACTGACAAAAAAGGGACGGCTTTGAAATACGAAGTTGCGCTTGAAGCGAAGGCGAAAAGACAGCTTTCAAAACTACCTGATTCTGAAATTAGGCGCGTCATTGAATCGCTCGACGACCTCTCTAGTGACCCGCGCCCGTCGGGTGTAAAGAAGCTCAAGGGAAAGCATTCAGGAATGTACAGGATTAGAATTGGTGATATCAGGATTCTCTATCTCGTGAACGACCGAGCGCGAACGGTTCAGGTTTGGGAATTGGCGAAACGCGCGAAGGTGTACAGGAAAAAATAGCGTTGACTGAAACATAACGCGATTTTAGAATCGTGCGGCAGAAAACATCACGTTATGGAATAACGTGTCGATGTGAGCGCAGCGCAGGCATCCCCGTCTGTGTAAACGAAAAACCACAAGCTGGAAGCCTGTGTTACATCAGCAAAACACGCCGGAGACCGTCGTGATACGAACGTCTGCGATACTCGCCTTCGTTCGCAGGCGGCGGATCACCACGCTTAATAAACTAGCATGAATGTCTGCGTCACAACTAAACTCTGCTACAATCAACTCCTATGGCAAACTCAATGCGGTTATCGTTTTTTGGCGCGGCGGGCACGGTTACTGGAAGTTCGTACCTTCTCAACACGGGCGTCGGCAAACTGATGGTGGACTGCGGGATGTTTCAAGGTCCGCAGGAAATCGAGCAGCGCAACTATCTCGGTTTCGGATTCGAGCCGTCGGATATTGACTTTCTGATTCTCACGCACGCCCACATCGACCACATCGGACTGCTCCCCCGTCTCGTGAAATTCGGATTCAAAGGCTCGATTTACTACACGAACGCGACACGCGACCTTGCCGAAATTCTATTGCTGGACAGCGCGCACATACAAGCACGCGATGCGGAATATTCGAGAAAACGCAACGTAGACCGTGAACGTGTGCAGTCGCACGCGCTCTATGCGTCCGAAGACGTTGTTTCGGCTATGAGGCGATTCAAGGGAGTGGATTACGAGGAACCTGTCGAACTGTCTCGCAACATTGCCGTGCGATTCAGAGACGCAGGACACATACTCGGTAGCGCATCTGTGGAGATTACAGTCAAGACGGCGGAAGGCGGAGCGACGGTTGTCGCAAGCGGCGATATAGGGCAGAAGGGAACGGCAATTCTGAAAGATCCGATGGTGTTCGACGCGGCGGATTATGTGTTGATGGAGACTACATACGGCGACAGAAATCACGACGATATTTCTAAACGCAAAGAGATGCTGAAAACCGAAATCGACAGGATGCTCGACAAAGGCGGACCGCTGATTATTCCAAGCTTCGCCGTCGGACGCACGCAGCAGCTTCTCTATCACATAGCCGAACTCAAAGCGGAGAATCGCCATTGGGGATTCTTTCCGATCGTCGTTGATTCGCCGCTAGCGTCGAAAGCGACCGCGATCGTAGAAGCGCATCCCGAATGTTTCGACCGGGAAACGGCGAAATTGTTGAGCAGCGGACGCAATCCTTTTCACGCCGATGGATTGAGGTTCACAGAATCGGTGGACGACTCGAAAAGCCTGAATTTTATGAAAGGGCCGCGGATGATTATCAGCGCGAGCGGCATGTGTTCTGCCGGACGCATACGTCATCACCTTGCGAATCATCTGCCGGATCACAATGCGACAGTTCTGTTCGTCGGATTTCAGGCGCAAGGCACGCTCGGGCGAATATTGCTTCAAAACGCAAAGGACGTGAAAATGTTTGGCGAGCGTGTACCCGTGAACGCGCGTGTTGCGCAGTTAGACGGATTCAGCGCGCACGCCGACCGAAGCGGGCTTTTCGACTGGCTAAGGTCTATGAAAGAGCATCCGCAGACGGTTTATCTCGTGCATGGCGAGCCTGAAGCGAGCGAGTCGTTCAAAGAACTAATCGAAACTGAAAACTACTACGCGCACATCGCTCAAGAAGACGAAACAGTCAGTCTGCCATTGACGCGTCCTGTTGGCGCGCTCGATACGCGCATCCCGATCGCGTATCGGCGAGCGGATCGCGAACCCGCTGCGGAGCGCGATTTAATACCCGCAACTGCCGACGATTATGAAAAGGTACATGAAGTCATTCCCCGCGTAGACTCTGGAAAAAGCGGTTTGGATCGTATGGTCGCGGATGCAGGCGGAAAGCGCGCCGACGCAATTGGTTACACATTGCCAATTCCGATGCATCCCGGCGACAGCGTACAAAATCGTGTGACACGTTATCTGCGCTGGCTCGACAAAGAAATATCGGACGCGTCATTTATTGTTGATGAGATTAACGCAGAACTGCCTAACTGGGTTAACGCGCCGACCCTGCCGTTGACGCCCGCGCAGAGCACCGCAGTTATTTACGACGACGTTATATCAATAGTGCTTCCGCTTCTCGACAGGATTCTTGCGTCGTATGAAAAGCAGGTCGTGATTCAATCGAAATCGGGCGAGAAAAGCGCACGCGATTACACGGGCGGTGATGCTGGCGACATAGCGACGGGGAAATCGACGCCGGAACTCGAATCGGCGCTTGTTGGCATTCACGATTTGCGCGAACGTATCGCGGCGCTACTAACTGAAAAGCGCGGCGAATTTCTGTCTAAACTCGACGAGAACTAGAAGACACGATCAATTAGAACACATACACTAAGCGCTATACGCCTTGCGGCTTCGGGCGAGAGTTTCGGAATCCGATAACCGGTTTTTCGCGCATCGTGCGCGCAAACTCCTCATAGCGCGACACCAGCTTGTCCCATTCGACTAGATCGGGTTGCCGATTGTCGATCGCGGTCAACAAATCGCTCATCGCGATCGGACGCGACTCGCCTGTGCGTATCGCCTCTTTCCAAGGAATCGTCGCCGCTTCCTCTACTATCTGGCGGATGCTGTCTGAACTGTGGTAAGCCGTTTTTACGGCTAATTCGGCACAATTGATGCCTTCTTTATCTATAAACGGACGCCTATTTAGGTAAAGTTCAAAAATCGCTGATCTTTCGGCAGCGTTCGGCGGTGGAACATATACGCTCTTGCCGAAACGACCGGCGCGGCGCAGCGCGTGATCGACGTTCCATGGCGCGTTCGTCGCACCCAAAATCATTATGTTGCTGTTGTTGCTAGCCAGTCCGTCCATTTCGGTTAGGAGTTGGCTTATAATCTTCTTTTCCCATCCTGTATGCGTCTCTTCGCGCGCCATACCAAGCGAGTCCAGTTCGTCGAAGAAAATCATACACGGCGTCACCTTACGCGCCGACTTGAAGATCATGGCAAGCGCTTTTTCGGAATTGCCTACCCACTTGTCGAGAACTGAACTAAGGTTGACGTTGAAAAGCGGGATGTTGCATTCTCCCGCCGCAGCGCGGGCAAGCATCGTCTTACCGCAGCCGGGAGGCCCATAAAACAACACGCCTCCGCCAGCTCGCTTCCCATATTTGACAGATATATCGGGATACATCATTGGATACTGTATCGTTTCACGAATGTTCTCTTTAACTGAATCGAGCCCGGCAATATCAGCGAATTGTTCCGACGGCACTTTTTGTTCGCCGATAAACTTATCTTCACCGCCTGATAGGTATGCAGTATATACATCGTCATCCATACCCATAACTTGCCGCTTCATAATAGACTGTTCGCGTCCTATACTCGCTTCAATCATCGCAGGATCTAGCTCTAGAGCGCGGCTATAGTCTTCGATGGCGCGTTCAGTCATTTCAAGCTGGTCGTAAAGGCGGGCACGCCCTAAAAAGTGTTTTGCATCCTGTGGCTCAAGTTCGATAAGCGTAGTGAATTCTTCGAGCGCTTCTATAGGCTTATAGTTGAAAGCGAGCGCTAATGCGTATGTGGAACGGACTTCGGTGTCGTCAGGGATAATATCAAGATATACACGCAGGTCTTCGATCGCGCGCCCGTAATCCTCCCGCTCCATTAAGTAAAACGCGTTGCGTTTTCTGAATTCCGGGCGGTCAGGGAATAGAAGGATCATGCGTTCCAGTTCCGACGGATGACGTTCGAAAATGCTCTCACCGTATGCGCGTTCCGTTAGATAGATAAGCAGTTCGGGAACATGAGGGAAATATGCAAGTCCGATGCGCGCTACCGCTTCGGCTTCGCGTGTCCTTTCTTCTTCGGTCAACATTGCTGCCAGCTTGATAAAAAGCTCTGGCGAAAATTCGCGTTTTTTCGGGATCGGTTTAACGTATTTAAGCAGGGCGCGCATGCTGTCTGTAAGCGCTTGACGCTCCTCAATGTCGTGTACGCCTTCACACAAATCAGCCGCGAGCGATAATGAAGGTCGAAGCATTTCTTTTTTGAATCGAGCACATAAAGGAAGCACGACATTAGTTAAAAGCACGGTAGAAACGCCGGGAAACACGAGATCGCTAGGGGCTTTGCTGTTCATCTGACTCAACAGACGCATCGCCGATTGTAGACGTGTAAGGTGTCCCGCAAGGATACACCAGACGATGAGTGGAAGCGGACCGCCCGATTCTTCCGCTAATTGCAACCCGATATCTATAAACTCACGCGTTTGAACTATATCGGCGTTAGGCGATGGGACATGTGTCATAAGTGTGCCGAATGAAACTTGCTGGTGTGTTTCGTCCTTGTCTTTAACCGCGCGGTAGGCAGAACGAGCGTCTATATCGACACGTTTCCAATATTCGATAGCCTTCGTGAGGCTTGAATCCATAATCATCTATCTCCTAATCGCATTACACTCGCAAGAACCCTCGCGCCGCGATCTAGCGTGAAGCGGGGATGTTACCAGATAATCGCCGCGAATTCATTAAACGGCAACCGAACGCAAATGTTCATATTAAATCGATTTATAGTTTTTAAGTTTCTTCGATTAAAGACTGCTGTCGCCGTAAAGGTGTTCGAGCGTTTTTGCGATCAACTCAAGGTCTGCGCCTCGTTCTCCAATCGCATTCTCCGAGCGGGGTAGTTCGAGATTGTCTATATGCACAATATCGACAGGAATGCCTACATGAACGTACTTATAAAGTTCCGCTGCATCTTCACGTCTCAATCTTATACAGCCATGACTTGCCGGACTGCCGATTTTCCTGTAATACGAACTGCCGAGAAGTCCATGCATGCCATATGCGCCGTCTCCTGTAATAGCCATCCAGTGCGTCATCGTAGCGCTGTATCTACGGCTGTACGCGCTCGTTGATTTGTTGTGGACTTTGAAGTTACCAGTCGGAGTCGAGTTATGCAACCCGCTTGAAATCGGATAGTCGAGTATAACGTAACCGTATTCGTCAAGTGCGTAAAGGTGCTGCTCCGCAAGATTGATTACGATGTGCGCGACGTATTGTTTTGGTTTGACTTCCTGCGCCGTAAGCGGCACGCTCAAGCAAGTAAACGACAAGACAACTACAATACAAACTAGAAACCTATTAAAAGGAACTACCATCAACTTATTGTACCAGTTGATTTAACCAATGTTCCTTATTCCCGCATGAAAAACGACGTTTTTGGGCGCAACACTTTTAAAGGTGGAGAAGTAGAAAAAAAGGAGAGGGACCTCTAAGATTAAGTTGACAAAACAAATCAGGAGGTCCCGATGGATAGTGTAACAGAAAAAGCGCTGAAGGAGCGAATCGAGAACGAGCGATACGTCGTTGTAGGACGTCGGAAAGAAGGATGTATAGAAGTAATAGTGGCAAGATACGAGCCAAACAAGCCGCCGAAATGCACGCAGTGCGGATGCGAGCGGATGTGGAAGCATGGAAAACGACGAAGGCGAGTGAGTTATGGCGAGTTCAACGGAGAACCGATAGATTTAGATGTAGGCGTAGAGCGATATAGATGTCCGGAGTGCAAGAGGACGCAGACGCCGGAACTGCCTGATGTGAAGCGGCGTGCGCGATTAAGCGATGGCTTGAAGAAGTACATCATCAAGATGCTGACGGAGCTCAAATGCACGGCATACGGGATAGCGAAGATGTTCAGACTCGGATGGACAACGGTGTGGCGAACGGTGAAAAACGCATTTACGGACAAGGCAATCGAAACAACTGGTGTGCGCAACCTCTGTATCGACGAAGTGTACTACAAGTGGCCGCATCGATATCTCACAGTGCTTACGGACGCTGATAGAGGACGCATATGCGAAAGCAGTGATATCAACGCTGTCGCTGGAAGCAAGGGAACGGATCGACACGCTCTCAACTGACTTTGCGGGAGCGCATAGACGAGCTGCGTATGAGCTGCTGCCAAATGCGTTAGTAGTGGCAGACAGGTTTCATCTGGAGCAGATTGCGAAGCGATTGATACAAGAAGCGAGAAGAGGCGGACGAGAGAAGGAACTTCGCTTGATGAAGGAAGCATATAGCGAGCTGCGTTCGATACTCGACAAAGGCGGTCGCGAGGGATTGCGGCAACTGCCACTTTGGATAGCCAAACACAAGCGCTTGAGCAGAAGCGAACAAGCAAGAACGCTGGGCAGGCTTGTGAATCTTGTGGATAGATGGGAGCTAGAGATCGAGGGCTATCTCGAAACGGGATGCTCGAACGGCGTCGCTGAAGCTGTAAATCGCAACATAGCGCTTCTTCGCCGCAAGGCTTGCGGGTATACTAATGTCGACAACTTCATCAGTAGGATTCTCTCCCTGAACTTGTCACTCCACCCTTAATGTTGAAGAGCGTGGAATAATAATGTAAAATCTAAGGGATATTCAGTCTACCTTTTGTACAATGAACATTCTCGTAGATCAACTATTGTCGTACCGGCCAAAGTACGAAAATCGCAAGGTCCCAGATCGCGTGACTTATGAGTCCGGGCCAGACACTCCTGTATTTGAGATACATCGCACCCCAGAACAATCCGCAGACGAGCGCCGCACCAAAAAGCATCAAATTGAATCCCCAGATGTGTACAAGAGCGTAAATCATCGAGGTCGCAATGAACGCTCGTACATTTGAATCCGATAGCCATCTGATGATCGCAGAATCGTTCACGCGTTTTCCGCCGGCAATCTTATTCGATGCAATAACGCTGTCGAATAGCCGATTCAGTCTTGTCTGAACAAATCCGCGCCAGAAGATTTCCTCCGCCGGTCCAACCAAAAGTAAAAGAAGTAGTCCTACAACAACGGGCGACGCTTGAGCCTTTGTCGCATAAATGTTCTCAATATCGCGCCCTGCGAAACTAAGTACATAACGGCTTACAATATCGCCCGCGAAAAACACGACGTAAAGAAGCGCTGCCGAAACGAGACCGATAACGATGTATTCGTTTTTCCAAACATAGCGTTCATGCAATGCGCGCCTGTCTATATACAAACTCGATCCAGCTAGAACCGACGCGGCAAGCGCTATAACCGCCCAGAAGTTGATGTGTGGCGATGTCCATGGCGAGAACATAACGAACCAGAATACAGAAGCGAGCGCTATTAGAAGCCACAGCAAACCGAACTTTGTTTCGCGAGCGGCTGCACTTAGCAGATGTTTTTTATCGGCATGTGTTTTTAACATCTACCGCAGCACCAACGCGTAAACGGCGAGCGATATAATGAGAAGCGTTCCGAATGCGGCGTGAAGCTGTGCGGTCGAAACATCAACGCCTGCAAGCAGTTCGGGATGTTCAACTTTGCCTGCGCTTATCGCTTTCAAGTTCTTCATTGCTATCGGCAGCGAAAGAAATACAACAAGCGTCCATACGGGAACGACTTTAAGAATCACCATTGCGATTACGCTGACGTAGGCAAGTATAACGAACGCTTTGTACAGGAGAATGCCGCCGCGAATTCCCAGAATGCTTTCCATAGTTTTTACACCTGCTTCGGTGTCGTGTTTGATATCGCGGTTGTTGTTGGCGGAAAGAATCGCAGCGATAAGCAAACCTGCAGGTAACGAGACAACTATCGCCGTCCACGGAAATGTGCCGGTAAGCGACATGTAACTTCCAAGCGTCAGAAGCGTCCCGAAAAACAGAAACACCCCAATATCGCCAAGTCCGTGATACTTATACCCGACGGGTGGGGCGCAGTAGAAATACGCGCCAAGAAGTCCGCAGATTCCAAGGATCAAAACAGGAATACCTTGCGCAAACACTAGAACGAGCCCTAGAAGCGATGCGACCGCGAATGTTATCAAACCGCCTTTATATGCCTGATCGACGGTAAGTAGCCTGCCTGTAATAACGCCGCTGCTGCCGAACGTATAGTCTTTATCAACCTGATTTTTGTAGTCGTACACATCCGAAATGATGTTGGATGCGAAATGATAAAGAAATCCGCAGAGCGCAACGATTGGAAGAAGATACCACTTGACTTCATTTTCACCGTCATACGACAGCGCGAGCGCTGCACCGAGAAAAACCGAAACTAGCGACGCTGGCGCAGACCAGACGCGCCCTGCCTGAAGCCAAACCTGCAGCGGGCTTCTCTTCTCAAAAGTGATATCATCAGTCATATAAACACCTCTGTAAAGAGTTAGATACTTAGATTGAGAACGGTAGCGATTATACCCGCACTGCTAGATAAACACACCCGCGACGACACTTGTTCATCGAAAAGATTTCTATCAATGCCACTAATCACTACGCCGCCTGAATAATCAATATACGTCGGGCTGCGAATGGTCGGTGTCTCATCGATCACCTTTGTGATTCGCTTGCTTTCGCTCGTTATGTCCAGGATTGCTTCAACAATCTGAAAGCCTATGCCATTTTGTTGAAGAAGCTTTTGTATACATTCTTCCCGCATAGTTTGTGGGTGAAGATAACATTCAAGCTTAAAAAAATCCATTGCTAATATGTTTCGGAGTGTGCGAGTTTGTGCGCTAAACAGACTAGCTTCGCATAATGTTCCTACACCAAGCCATCTTGCATTTGACTTTCGTTTTAATCGAATCATGCGGACATGGGCGTTTAATGATGTCTCCGAGCGTCCATTCGTTAAGCACGGTGAGGATCGCCTCGTGTAAATGGTGCATCGCCTCGTGGTAACCGCACACGAGATTGAGGTCGCCGAACTTTTCGCAATAATCTCCAAGCACTTTGCCTTGACAGGCTTCGACGATGTCGATAAGAGGGATTTCGTCTGGATTCATAGCGAGCACAACTCCGCCCTTAACTCCTCGAACCGCTCGCAGTATGCCGTTTTTTGCTAGAGTACCCGCAACTTTCGATAGATAGGTAGGGCTTGCGTCGAGGAGTTCAGCGATCTGACGCGGCGCTACCGGCTCGTCTCCACCTTTCAAAGCGAGGTATGCGAGCATCTCTATTCCAAGTTCGGAAGTTCTGTTAAGCATATAAATCTCCAAATCAGCTAAATACGACTTGCCTTATTCATTATAGCGTAAATAGCTGATCGACATGAGTTATCCTGCTCATTTTATAAAGCGGAAAACGATAACAAGATAAGCCGAATTGTATTACACGTTTCACGCAAAACAAACTACGCGTTAGGTACATTTTTCGCGAGAGTAAACATCTGAACGGATTAGACAATACTGCGTCTGCTATAATTCTTTGCTCTCAATACTTTGTTAAGGGTAGTTAGTATGAGCACATTTATGCGTATGTCTCGCTTGATATTTTTGATTATCATTGTTTCGACAGCAGTATCCGCCGCATCGCTGCTTGCCGCGTCATGCGTCAACAAGGCGACGAACAAAGCCGCGGTCTGCATTGTTTCGGGACCTAAAAGGCAGCGCGCGTCCGAACCATCTGGAATTGAAATATGGACGAACAACTCAAGCGGGAACAATCCGAGATTGATCGCCAATTTAGGCGAGATCGCGGGCGAATGGAATGTTTCACGCCACTCTTTCGTTACAGAAAACTCGCTTCCGTTGTTCAGCGGTCGCTCTTCAAAGGAGCGTAAAACCGCTTTGCTTGACCTTAAAACCGGTCAGCTGAACGAAGCGATTGAGGAATGGGGAATTGTTCTCTTTCCGCAACGCTTTTTCGGTGAGACCGATCGTGTTGCGGTTCAGATGATTGACGAAACGAAGACTCCGAAAGAGCATTATCCTGCACTATGGAATTCCGAAACAAAGCTGCTTGAGAGAATTTCTTTTCCCGCTATTGACGATACTCTAGGCGCTGGCAGGTTTATAACAGGGTTAGGCGGCTGGGGAGATACCCTATCAATGCTTGTTAAAGAAGAGAAGCGCGGAGTTGGCGGGCCGGGAGGCCGAGTGTCACAATGGCATTTGTATATTTTCGACCTCGTAAGCAAGACAAAGCTCGCAGAATATGTTTTCGACTTTACAACCGACAATGCGGATGCCGTTAGTATCCCGCTCAAGGTTGGCGAGAAGAACCGCAAAGATATCGAACCAGAACCAAAACCCAATCAATCTACAGAAGCAAATATAAACACTCCGATTGAAATTGCACCAAATGAATCGGACAAGTTAACCAAAGATGATATAACCAATCCGACAGATAGCAAGTCGCCGCCTGCATCGAATCCGCAGACATCTGCTGAAACGACAATTGACGGGGAAATCGTCGAGAGATTTCTTGTTAGCATCGCTGATTTTTCTTTCGTTCGCCCTCCCGACGCTGACGGCAATGTTGTGCTTGCATACAACACCGTTCTTTATGATACTTTAGGAGAGCCGGATGGAACGCGTCTAGGCGGTTCAAAGCCTGTAATTCTTAAACTTAATATTTCTACAGGTAAATCCGAGCAAATGGCTCTGCCCGATTTTGTCAAGATTGACACGGATAGACCGAATATTTGGGTTACGCGTTATACGTTTTACGATGCGAAAACAAACAGTTCGTACATACAGTTCCGCAGTGGACGCGGCGGGGCTCAAGCTGTGCATCCGATTGCTGCTCTTAATGCGGATTTGAGCTGGAAACTTGCTGCGGAAACAACTGACAGATACGCTTGGTTTGCGACGGCTGCTGACGGTTCATTGTGGTACACAGACACCGTTATGCTCGACGAGCCGCAAGTCAAGGATGATAAAGCAGATACGAAAACTCAAGCGAACGCTCCAGATCCACAGTCAATCGGTAAAGCGGTTTATCGAATTGACCCTAAAGGCGGGAATAAACGGATCGTTTATAAAGCGCAGGAGATTATGGCTTTGTTTGTAATTCATTAATATGTAGCTTTTTTTAAGCGGTGCGTTTTCGATAAATCAGACCGATTAACATTACACCGACTGTTGTCGCGAGTAGAGCAAAAAAAACGAATTCATAAAGTTGCGGTGCGTCCAAATCGCCCATCATAGGCGACTTTATCGAGGGGAAGAACAGATTCCAAATGAATATGTCGTTCAAAAAGTACCAGTCGCGAAGCAGAAATCCTAACCGTGTAACGTAAAACTCCGCTCCGATATAGCTGATGAAAAGCAGGGGGACGAAAGCGAACAGATTTGACGCAAACCTCAAAAACACTAGAGTGAACAGCGTACACACGATTGCGGTGACGCTGAATATCACCAGCGAACGCTGGAAAACCGCGAGACATATAGTGAAGTTAAGCGCTGCAGGTACAATCGCGAAAATTATGTTGTCGAATGCAAGCGCTACAAGAACAGCGATCACCGAGAGCGAGGCATTTTCCTTGGATGTCTCGTTGTTTGCGTTACGCGTAGAAATGGCAATGTAGATTGCAGACTTGATATAGAGCGCAATAACTGCGGGCAGGAACAAGAATCTTAGCGAGTTGATTTCCCAAGACACAAGTTCGCTCATAGATTTATCAATAGGTGCTTTGCCTCCCAAGAGAATCGCGAGCAGTAACTGTGAAGCGATTACGATGATACTAATAGCGATTGACGGTTGGTATTTGATGAATTTAATAACCGAGTTTTCGATTCTGTTTACGGATTCTATAATCATAGTTTCACCAGCGGAATTATTCCCCAAGTTCGCGGAGGATTATGCCGAAGTAATTCTGCCAAAAAGTTATCAAAACGTATCCCACAACAACGGCAAGAACGACAAGAAGTGTAGGTCCTAACGCTGTAACAAGATTCTTGGTCTGGTAGTTGATTTCCTGCCTTAAATACTCATGTATCTTAAAGAGCATTGTGTCAACGCTTCCCGCTTGTTCTCCAACTTTCAACAAGTTACGAGCCATCGGCGGAAAAATTCCTGCCGTAGTTAGTGCATCGGAAAGCGTTTCGCCAGCTGACACTGAACGATATGCTCGCCGTAATCCCGCTTCTGTTGATGCTAAATTTGCCGAATCGCGCGCCCAATCAAGCGCTTGCAAATATGGCACACCGCTTTTAATCATCGTTCCAAGCGCAAAACACACGCGGGCAATACTAATTTTTCGGATCAAACTGCCTATTCCGGGGAGTCGGGATAGAAACGATCTTACAAACGAACTAACGTGTCTATTCTTGTTGAAAAGCCAAAATGCAAATATTACGGCGATGAAGAGAAGAATACTCTGAAAAATACGCATCGGGAGAAACCCTATCCAGCCAAGGATAAATGTAGCCGCGACGAGCACGCCAACTACGAAGCCCGGATAGACCATCATTCCTTGTAACTTTCGGCGTAGTTCCAGTTCTTCTTCAAACATGTCTGCGAGATTTTTTAGTATCTCATCAAGGCTGCCGCTTCCTTCGCCGACGCGCACCATACCCCGATACATTTTGTTGAACACGCGCGGATGGCGATCCATGCCGTCGGCGATTGAATACCCGCTTTCTACGTGCCACGATACATCTTTCAACGCTTGACGCATCAATGGCGATAGCTGTCCCATTCTCAATGCGGAAATTGCATGATCAATGCGCAATCCTGCACCGATTGCCGTTGCGAATTCACGCGACACCATCGCAAGCTCGCCTAGTGTTACAAACGGGACAATGTTGCCGAGAATTGTTGAAAAAAATCCTTGTCCAACACCGGAAGCATAAGTTGCGCCGTCCGTCCGCTCTCGTCGCGATTCAATCTCACAAATTTCTACAACGAACAAACCTTGCTCAAAAAGAAGCTGAACCGCCGTTTCTTTCTTGTCCGCGTCGAGAGAGCCGGTCGAATTCCGACCATCCATGGTTTTTGCGCGATATTTGTATGTCGGCACGAAGTATTCTAACGCAGAATCGCGGAAACTTGATACTCGAAACGATACAATCTTGCTCTATAAATCTGAATTGTCCTTATCAGAATCGCCAGCATTGCTCTTGTCGTTTCTCGGGCAGAACCAGCACGATAATCCGCCAATTAAGAAAATCGCTCCGATTGCGAGAATTGGCCAGTTGTGTGTAACTGTTGTAGTATCCCCCGCCAGCATCAACATAGCTTCTCTAAACACCACCCCTGCGACGAGTACAAAGCCGAAAATCATCATCGTCCACTGGATGATGCCGAATGATTTCATATTGTCTCCGCTTGTACCCACAGTCAGAGTTTACATTAAATAACTCAAGTGCGCAATAAAAACACACTTCAGAGTTTAGAGCTTGTATAAAAGCCACACTAGTCATGAAATCTTGTTTTCCGAGCTTCGTAGTAAGCGACTATTATCAGCAAGGCGAGCGGTGTAGTGAATATCACACCTATGAATAGAAGAATGATGCCGGAAAATGAGACGAGACATGATATGACAGATACCAATAACACTTCCCAGAAGTTTCGATACACGAATTTTACGCTGCGCGTTATCGCTTTCCAGAAATCAGTTTCGTAATCGGCGATTAGAGGAAAAATGAATAAGAAGAACATCTGAACGATACCGGCAAGCAATGATGCTAAAAGAAGACCGCCCATCATGCTCATAAGGATATCTAAATCGGGTTCGGGAGCATTAGGGCCCATTGCGAATAATTGAAAGAAAGTAGACCCCATAGTAACAAAGATTATTGCGAAGATCGGGATCATCATCATTAAGCCTGATATGAGAGTAGCAATCAAACAAGGGACAAACTTTTCTGGGAGAATCGAGAACGATTGTCCCAAATCGGCATATTGCCCGCGTACAACTCGCAAATACACATAGAAAATACCGATCAATACTGGCGCAATAACGAAAGACACGAAATTACCTATGATGGGTATGATTATGCTTAGTAAAGCAACGACGAACGATGCCGCCATCATTACTAGGTAAATCACCCAGAACGTCCCGAAAGTCGTCCCGAAATTAGCGAGATAAAGTCGCAGAGATTTATGGATAATCACGCTCATATTGTCCGTTTCCTGCGGTAGGTTTTCGTGGTTGACAATTTGCTCTTGTTCCTTTATTGGTTTTCGTCCCTGATACGCGAAATCGGGGGGATATGTTGTCGGGCGCGGTGCGTATGGTATGTTGAGCGAAGAGCCGCAAGCGATGCATCGCGAAAAGTAGGATTCGTTTGATGCGCCGCATTTCGAGCAGAATCTCTGGCGAATATCCGAAGTTACCGAGGACGCGTCTGCATCCAACTTCAACTCTGCACCGCAGTTAATACAAAAGCGCCAAAACGATTTGTTAACGGCGCTGCATTCCGAGCAGCGAACATCGTCCATATCAGTCACCATTACAAGAAGATCATAACAAGCAAGTTGAACAATTATAAACTACATCGGATAGCTTAAAACAACGATTTAATTGAAAAGCGCGCTTTACAGGATAGGTAAAATGCAGTAGTGTTAAAATTGTGTCGTTCTTGGTGTTTGAAAGGTGCAACAAGTTATAAATGTTGCAACGTTAATCATACATCAGGACGTTGTAAAATCCGTTTGTTGGCGGATGTATGGATACTGTAAGGACAATCAGAGTAGTTGTTGCCAAACCCGGGCTGGACGGGCACGATCGCGGAGCGAAGGTTGTTGCGCGTGCATTGCGCGATGCGGGATTCGAAGTGATTTATACAGGCTTGCATCAAACACCGGATAGAATTGTAAAAACCTGCATCGAAGAGGATGTTTGCGTGCTTTGTTTGTCTATTTTATCCGGCGCGCACAAGACCTTAGTTCCCGAGGTGATTC
>CAZRQJ010000034.1:0-892 GCA_964602075.1 uncultured Planctomycetia bacterium | reverse complement strand
ATAGCTGTTCTCGCAGGTGGAATTATTCCGGACGCAGATGTCCAGTCTTTGCTTGAAGCGGGATGCAAAGCTGTAATGGGGCCTGGGACAACACTTGAGAATATCGTTGAACAAGTTAAGCGATTCGGCGAAGAAAGCATCGAAATCGAATCGAGAGCGCAGCAGGAGTCATGATGGATAAAGATCGTATCGAGATAAGGCTTCCCGAAGTTGGAAAAAAAGGCAGTAAAGCCCTTCTATTGAATTGGCTAAAGAATGTTGGCGATTACGTTAGTGAAGGCGATGAGCTTTTCGAGGTAGAAAGCGATAAAGCGACGGTAGTGTTTGAAGCCGAACATTCAGGTGTGCTTGTCAATATCGTTGTCGACTCTGGAGAGATTAATGAAGGCGACATTTTAGGTTATTTAGATGCTTGATAGAAAGTTCATACGCGAGCACCCCGGCGATGCAAAAGACGCATTGAGTCGGCGGGGATTCGAGTATCCAAAACTAGTTGATAAATTCCTTGTTTACGACGAGGATGCAAGGCAAACGCAAAAAGCGCTAAACGACCTACAAGAAGAGCGCAACAAGGCTTCGAAAGAGATCGGCGACCTGCAAAAAGCAGGCAAGAAGTTGGAGGCGATTCCGCGGATCGACGCGATGAAAATTCTAACAATGCACATCAAAGCGATGGAGCAGGAATTATCCGAAATACTCGACAAAACGGAGCGGCTTCTGCTCGAATTTCCAAATTTACCTCATCCGACCGTGCCATACGGGATGAAAGAGGAAGACAAAATAGTCGTTCAAGAATGGGGAGAGCGGCGAAATTTCGATTTTGAACCGAAGGATCACCTTGAGATAGCAGCTCGGCTCGGCTTATTCGATTTCGAAGCGGGTGCACGAGTCA
>CAZRQJ010000033.1:0-16838 GCA_964602075.1 uncultured Planctomycetia bacterium | reverse complement strand
CCTGTCGGAAGAATGTACGCTTCAGGAATCAATTGGCGAACTGGATGCGTATATTGCAAAGGCGGTTTTTGGATAGGCGTTTCTTCTGGTGGGATTTGTTCTTCTGGAATCAACTCGGGAACTTCTTCTTCGGCTGCTTCAGTTTCGGATGGAGCAGTTGCTTCTGCTTCGCTTTCACCCTCGCCTTCCGGCTCGGTTTGTTCCTCGTTTTCGGATTGTACTTCCTTGTTAGGCTGTTCCTTAACCATTTCAGAGTCGCCGCCAACTTCAATTTCATCTGCGTAGGCGCAAAGTGAAAGCATGCGTGTCGAACTTGATTGCGGTGATATAAGAGCAAGCGCTAAAAAAAGGCTTAACGCAAGCAGTATCGTTAAAACCACGCGCCCAATACAAATCTGATATATAAACCCAAGAAAATGAAACCGACGTTTCATTTCACTCTCCAGAATAGTGATTGTTGGATTATAGCAGAGCGTTATCAATCGGAAAGGTGTAAAATATTGGTGTGAGTGAATATACTTTCGATGATGAGCAGATTAGTCCTCCGAATCGGCGCGAAGCTAGGATTTTTGACGCTCCAGTGACAATTTATGGGCCTCCAATTATAGGCGTACCGGTTCTTGAAATTTTACTGACAACTTCAGACTCGATCGATGCAGAGTTTAAGGCTGGGTGGCTCGAACGGGATACCTTGCATAGTGACTGGAACACATTCCGCGAGTATGTTTGGAAAGCTTGCCGATTGTTCTAAAATAAACATATTAGTGCCTGAAACTTCAGTAAAAGACGCACAACGTCTGCTTGAGGTGCTTTCTGTCGGCGACAACCTATCGCTCGTTGAAATCGGTTACAATGACGACGAGTAATGTTCACTCTATGAACCAGTGGTGACCGATTTCGTCGGGATTAAGTTCTTCGACTAATTTGTCAATAATCTCAAACCCGAATTTATTTACAAAATATATGACACCGAAGAATCGTTCCTGAAAACCGTTCGACGGAAAAAGCATGTTTGCTGCGCGTAAGAGTCTGTCAACCCACATTTTGTTTTTCTGTTTATATGCTTGCCTTACTTTTTTTTCGATTGCATCAGCATAATTTGCGATTCCCTGCGCCATTTTATTAAGTGTAACTTCGATTTCTGGTTCGAAATCAAGTATTTTATCTGCGAATTTAGAAGTTAACTCGTTTATCTTGTTTTTGAATTCGTCAATATCATCGTATAGGTTTTCAGGTAGTTTTGAGCGAACAACTCTTGTGATCAAATCCTCTCTAACGTCACCGCAGTTCCACCAATCGATTCCAGCATCATCGAGAATTTTTGAAATTCTATGTTCAATTACTGTCAGGGAAAGTCTTGGAATGTAGATCGAAGGTTCAAGGTTAAAAAGTTCAAATACACCGGATATCTGCGCATAATAAGCAAGTTCGCTCGGGCCAACTACACTTGCGACTACAGGAAAAAGGACATCCTGATACACTGGTCTAAGAACGACATTTGGACTTATTCGCTCTGGTTCTTCCACAATTATCTTTGCTAAGTCTGCAGCAGTAAGCATTAGACCGGTTTCTGTTGTAAGCATAACACCGTCTGTGCGCAACGATTCCCTTCGCCCTTCGTTAATGATGAACAGGTTGGTTCCGTCATCTGGCAGACCGATCTGTTTGTGGTAATTGCTCTTGTCTAACTGCTCATTGCGTTGATAAATTCCTTCGACAATTTCCATACGCTTTTCGATAGCATGAGCGAAAAGCGGCGCACCGATTTTCTTTAGTCTAGCGTCCATCGGATTCACGATTACGATACCGTACTTGCCTAGAAGCTTCGAGAGCAGGATACCGAACGCATCTCCCATAGTTTTGCCTGCTGCGTAAGCCGACTCAAGGACTAGTCTAAGCTCCGACGTGAACTCCGTTTGCGGATTTGTTGTGAAGAAACAGTCGAATGACTGCTCAATGTTTTCATCAATTTCGATCGAACCTACAGGTTTGTTTGCGAAGCTGCTTTGTGGATTATATTCGCAGAAATGCCCTTCGTTATCTATCCCGATCCAGCGAAATCGCTTAACTTCATCATAGTCATGATCGTCCGCAGCTATCCAGAAGACAGGGACGAAGTTCCAGCCATCGTATTCGCTGAAGAGTTGTTGCGCCAAACGTATTGTGTGGATAGCTTTTATAAGTGTGTACATCGGACCGCCAAATAAACCAGCTTGTTGTCCCGAAATAACAATCGCTGTGTTCGGTTCACGCATAAGTTCTATGTTTGACATTGAAAAGTCAGATGCGCTGAACAACCTATTCTGTTCACAAAGGACATCTGCAATCATGTTACGGTGTGCATCGTTTCTTGTGAAACGGAACTTGTATTCTCGACTTGATGAATAGCTATCGCTTTCGATTGTCTGTCGGGTCAGCGTTTCTAAACGCGAACCGAATGAAGTCCTATCTACGGGGTTGTATTTGTAAAACGCGGAGACATTGTCAAATGCGTCGCAATAGTCAACGAATAAGCTGCGATAGCTAGTTAATTTGTTAAATGGTATGTACATTCACACCTAACACCAACGAAAATCTGAATGAACACAACAAAATATTATCACGGCTGAAAGAGCTCTTGCACTTTTTAGCAAATTAAGCATTAGTAGAACTCTTCATCGGTCTTTTTCTTTTTCCTGTTGGATTTACTTTCTTCGTCCTGTTGTTTACTTTTGTCAATGTAGAAATTAGCGTCCCAGCGTTCTTTCGACCATGTACTTTCTTTGTCTGCAGTTAACTCTAAGAACCTTTTGAACTTTTCTATAGCCTGCTCCGGCTTATCCATTCTTACGTACAGGTTAGCTAGCGAAAACACTATCGAAGGATCGTCTGGCGATTCATTCAGCGCTAGCAGATATTCTTTTTCTGCTGTTTCGTGGTCTAGCTTTTGTTCGGCATTTTGAGCTTTGCGGTAGTGATTCATCGCCGGGCTGTAACAAGACAAAAACTGCCCGAAATAGAAAAGCAGTACGAGGGTTTGAACCTGCTGCCTATACAGTTTTTTTGAAGCGAAATTCGATAGTTTCATGGCGATTCGATTATAGCTGTATAAGCTCGTTCAAACAAGAATGATTTTGAACAAACGACCACGTTTCCCGTCAGTTATTCGCTGGCTGACTTTGTATCGGCAGTCTAGCAATCTTTTCAACAAGATTTACGCTAAAATGGTATTATCCACACGGTTTCATTTGCCAGTTGCTGTTTGTGGAGCGAGCCTCCTGAACCATATGGAGCAGGCGGCTTTTTGGCATTGTATGCAACCTGCTTTGGAGGGAATGCATGATTTCTGTCGAAGATTTATGTAAATATTTCGATCAAGTTAAAGCAGTAAACGGTGTAGATTTCACCGTTGGAAACGGCGAGATTGTTGGGTTTCTTGGCCCTAACGGAGCTGGGAAAACGACAACAATGAAAGTGCTCACCTGCTTTCACGCACCCACGTCTGGGAAGGCATTTGTCAACGGGTATGATGTGTCAAAAGACCCGGTTGCAGCTCGCGCTTCTACTGGATATCTACCAGAGAATAACCCTCTCTATCACGAAATGGGGGTAGTTGATTATCTGCACTTCCTAGCGACTGTTCATGGGTTATCAGGGGCAAAACGGCGTGCGCGAATTGACGAGATAATCGAAATTACATCGCTTCAAACTATGGCACATAAAGACATTGGACAGTTGTCTCGCGGCTTTCGCCAGCGCGTCGGATTGGCCCAAGCGCTCATTCATGACCCACCTGTTTTGATACTCGACGAACCAACAAGCGGATTAGACCCAATTCAAATTCAAGAAATTCGGAATCTGATTCGCAAAGTCGGAAGTGAGAAGACTGTGATTTTCAGCACACATATACTACCAGAGGCTCAGTCAGTTTCGGACCGTATTTTGATAATTTCTGATGGGAAAATCGTAGGTGAAGGAACCCCGGACGAGTTGACTGCAATTGCTGCTGGCGAGGCTATAACTTATGTCGGAATCATCGGTGATGGAAAATCGGCTGGCGACGCTCTATCTAAAGCGGTATCCAACGCTCGTATCGATGAACTACAGAGCACTCATAATGCTGTTCGTTTCAAAATCACTTCTGCGATTGATACATCGCTAAACGAAAAAATCTTCGATTCGATAGTTGCCGCAGGCTTGAAACTTGTGGAACTGCGACAAGATAGAGTATCTCTAGAAGACGTCTTCAATCGATTAACGAAGCGGATCAGCGAAGCAGCACAAGCTGAATCGGACAGCGAACCAGATAATGTTTTTACTACTGACGACGGGGGTGTCGCATAATGGGACGCACATTGACTATTTTTAAGAAAGAGTTCCGTCAATATTTCGACTCTCCGATTGCTTACATTTTTATTACTGTATTTCTTGTTATCAATTCGTGGTTGTTTTTTAGAACATTTTTCTTAGTTAATCAGGCTACAATTCGCCCCTTGTTCTTCCTAATCCCTTGGGTATTCTTGTTTTTCGTTCCTGCAATCACCATGCGCTTGTGGGCGGAAGAGCGTAAAGCTGGAACAATTGAAGTGCTAATGACACTGCCTATAAAAGACTGGGAAGTCGTGCTTGGAAAGTATTTTGCGAGTTTAGTATTCTTAGTGCTATCGTTAGTTCTTACATTCACTCTTCCTTTAACTACTTGGCTTCTCGCATCGCAAGGCCTTCGCCCCGACATAGGCCCGATATTGACGAGTTACCTAGGTGCGATTTTCCTTGGCGGAGCATTCCTTGCGATTGGCCTTTGGGTATCTAGCCTTACGGAAAACCAGATCGTCGCCTTTATCATTGCTATCGCGGTTAGTTTCGTATTGATGATAGCAGGCGAGCGTTTGATAACGATGTATCTTCCCTCTGCTATGGTTGCTGTTGTTGAATACATCGGTTTGAACAAGCATTTCCAAAGTATCGAGCGAGGTGTTTTAGATACTCGTGACCTGATTTACTATTTAAGCGTGATTGGCTTGTTCATATATCTTACTATCCGCTCTATCGAGAGCAGGAAATGGCAATAGGAGGCGGATATGAAGGCACATACTGAAAAACGATTAGTGATGATTTCGGAAGTCATTGTTGTCTTCCTAATTTTAGTGCTCATCAACTTCATTAGCTCACGTGTTTTTGCGCGTTGGGATTTTACATCCGATAAACTTTATACTTTGGCTCCCGCGAGTATTGAAGTTGTTAAGACACTTCCAGATGTACTGAACGTCGAAGTTTTCATATCAAGTAAAGTTCCGCCTGAAATGGTCAGCTTGGTTGGGGATGTTAAGGATTTACTTGCTGAATTTGAGGCTTACGGTGGAAGGAACCTGAATATTAAATACAACGACCCGTCCGACGACCCTAAGATTGCCGACAAAGCTAAGCGAATGGGTGTACAGGAACTTCAAGTTCAAGTTGTTAAGAAGGACAAACTTGAAGTCGTAAGCGCTTGGCTTGGTCTTGCTGTTCAATATTCAGATAGGAAAGAGGTTATACCATCCATTACATCAGTTCAAAGTCTTGAATACGACCTAACGAGTTCTCTTGTGAAGGTTACGCAGGAGAAATTACCCCAAATCGGGATTCTTGAAATTCAAGGACCGCAAATACAAGGACAAGAACGCAATCGCTTCAATTCGCTTCGGCAGTTGATTCAAAGCGAATTCGATGTTGTTTCGGTCAACTTCAGCGCTGAAGAAAAGATACCCGATGATGTTACCGTTTTGATAATCAGCGATACTTGGGGAATCAGTGATTTTGGAAAGTATTTGATAGACCAGTATTTTATGCGAGGCGGTAAGATCGTTTGGCTAATCGACGGCATTACGATAGGTCAGGGTATGCAAGCGTATCCGAGTTTGCCAGGTGTCGAAGAAATGATGAAATCTTGGGGAATCAGCCTCGACCGCAGGTTGGCTCTTGATACTCAATGTGCGCAAGCGGGATTCCGAACAAGCTGGGGGACTATTCTTATGGATTATCCCTGCTGGGTTGAAATCTCGCCTACGAACTTCGCAAAAGATTTCCCCGTAACGTCAAAACTCGAAAACCTAACGCTTCATTGGGCTTCTCCTGTGAAAGCCAGTAAACCGACGTCGCTGCCTGCAGAGTGTGAAATAGATGTTACACCAGTTATTTTTACATCAAAAACCGGGTGGTTGATGCAAAGCCCATTTAATCTTGATCCGTCACAGGACTGGCGAAATGCAACGAAAGTTGAAGCAGGTGTTCATCCCCTTGCCGTGTATGCCAAAGGCATTTTTCCGAGTGCATTCGCTGGGCAGGAAGTTCCAAAACCGCCTGTGCCTGCAGCTGCCGAAGGTGAAGATCCAGGACTAGCACCTGACGTAGAAATTCCGGAGAAGCAAGAGATATCTTCAAAACAGGGAGAGATTCTTGCCGTAGGCTGTGCCAGGTTCGCCAATGACGAGTTCCTACCCCAGTTTCCTGCAAACCAAATCTTCCTAATGAACGTTGTTGACTATTTCGGTTACGGAAATAAGTTGATTGGAATTAGGAGTCGCGGCGAAACCTCAAGACCGCTCACTAGCGAACTCACGCCTGTTAATAAGAACATTTATAAATATGCCAATATTCTTCTAGTGCCTTTCTTTGTTGTGTTGTATGGGGTTGTAAGGTATTTGCTTCGTCGGATACGTCGCACCAAACTTGCTGCAAAATACGCCATCGGTGGTGAGAAGTAATGAAGAGATTAATCGGACTGTTAGTGTTGCTTGCCCTTCTCGCGTTAGGTGTATTCTTGTTAGAAAAGCCGCGTATCGAAGAGCAGAAAGCGGTTAGAGAGGGTAAAACCGGATTTGAATGCTTGTTTTCTAATGTTTCAAAAGAGTCAATTTCGAAGGTTGTCATCAACGATGGATTGACGGAAAAGACAATCCGCAAGGATGATGACGGGATGTGGATGATCTCTGATAACGGAGCTGATTTCTGGGTAACCGATTCTGAAAAGATTGACGAGCTATTAAGAAACATAACGGAGGAGATTACGAACGAAACTCTTTCGTCGCGATCTAAAGATACTCACAACAAATTTGAAGTCACCGAAACACTTGGAACTAAAGTTGAAGTACATACGGGCGGCGATGAACCTACAGTTATTTTCTTTGTCGGAAAACAAGGACCTGATTTCATAAGCACGTATGTGCGCCGTGACGACAGTGACAATGTTTATAGTGTTCCAATTCAACTGGGCACGATATACGGTCGTGAAATGAATGGATGGCGCGATAAACGTATGTGGGATTTCGATCCTAAAACTATAACAGAAGCAAAATTTAGGTTCGGCGAAAGCGTTTTTTCAGTTAAATTAGATAACGGATTGTGGCTTCTTCTTGAGCCTGAACAGGGTAAAGCGAATAGCGTAAAGGTAGAAGCTGAACTCAAAGCATTGAGTGAGTTACAAGGTGCAGGATTTGTCTCGAAAACGCTCGAAGAAGCCTTTCTTGACAATCCAGAGAATGAGATTAGACTCAAGAGTGCCGATGGGAAAGAGACGGTTTTGTATATCAGTAAAGAAGACGAAGGTTACTACAATACTTATGTAGCCGACAAACCTGAAGCGATTCTCAAAGTACCGAAAGCTGATCTAGGTCCTTTGTTCATTACTGCGGTTAGTCAATTAAAAGTCGATCCTGAACTTGCAAGCGGAGTTGGTAGTCCCGAAACGAGCGAGGATGGTAAGAGCGATACTAACGGACAGAACGAAATTACAGATGGCTAGTTGACGAGTGTATATTTATGGTAATGTTGTTTGTTGTTTATCATCTTTAGGAGACGGAAATGCGAATATTGTTTTATGTAGTTTTGCTATTGGTATCATTTCAAGTTGCTGCATCTGCAGCGACATTGACAACGGATAAGACTCTCTATAAACAGGGGGAGAAGATTGTTGTTCAGTTTAGCGATCCTGAAGGACATCAGGGAGCTTGGATTGGTTTGTTCGAAGCGACAGCGCCGACAGATCCTTGGGCTGACGGTGACTCATATGATATAGATTATGAGTACACTAACGGACGTTCAAGTGGTTATGTTGAGCTAACGGCTTATCGCCCGGGATTTTTCAATGTGCGTTTTTTCAATGCGGATGATGATATAAACGTTGCCGCTGCTATAAGCTCAACGTTTGAAGTTTCTACCGAAGGCGGTCGAATCGGTCAACCTACACTCGCATTCGAGCAGCCGATTTTCAGACGCGGTGAACGGGTCAAGCTACACTTTACTTGGAATCCTTCCTTACCGGAAGGTGCATGGATTGGTTTGTTCAAAAACAACGCACCGCTGGACGGTACAGAAGATCCAGACGATTACGATATAGCATACGATTATGTTTATGATCGCACAAGCGGTGTGTGGATATTCGATGCGCCGGAAGAAATCGGATGGTATAGAGCGGCGATTGTTACCGGCACAGACGATTGGAATCCCTATTGCACTGTCTCTATGCAAGTAACGCTCGACGGTGAGCGACCGCTTCCAGTAGCGGACAAGAGAAATCCGATCGTATTCAGCGCTTCAAAACTACATATTGGCGAAGAGCTAACTATCGCATACGCTATAGATTATGGTGTTCGAGATTCAGCTTGGATTGGAATAATTCCTGCGAGTGTGTCTTCATTAAAAGAATCAGACAACGATGCAGAAGACGTGAATTACATTTATGTCAAACCTGGAGCAGTTTGGTATTGGACATTTTTTGTACCCGACGTTACAGGATTGTATGTGGCGCGTCTGTTTCCATCGACCGACTCTAATTGTTATGCAGTAACTAACGGCTCTTACTTTGAAGTTATCCCGCGCTAGTTTCTTTTTGTGAATTTAACAAAGCAGGCGACAACAGCTGTCTGCTTTTTTTTATTAAATAACTGATGATGTGAATGGTATAATGTGTTGTCGACGAGTTCGGCATTACTCATGATAGATATCGTAAACGACGGTGAGTTAAGCGAGGATGACCTTTCTTGGCTTGAGTTGAACTTAGCTAAAATTGAAACTGCAGCGAGGATTTGCGATGCTGGTGATTTATGCATCAACATAGTAAGTGTGACCGATATGCAGTCACTCAATCGCGACTACAGGGGGATTGACACGCCAACCGACGTGCTAGCATTTCCTGTGGTATGTGATGACTTTCCTCAACCCGAACCAATTTTAGGCGATATTGCGCTATGCCCGACTCAAATTCGGCAAAATGCAGAAGTTCAAGGCAGTGATTTTCGCGTTGAACTTCTTTATGCGTTAACACACGGGATTCTCCATTTGCTTGGCTGGAATCATGATACCGATGAAACCGATAAAACCATGAATCAAAAAACAATCGAATTGTTGACTCAATGTGGAGTCGAGGTGAGCGATCTTGGATGAGCCTCCGAGTTCTGTGCTTGTTTCTTTATTTTCAGTACTAGCACTTATGTCCTTTTTCATATCTAGTTTCTTTGCAGCGTGTCGATCAAGTTTTAACATTTCCGACAAGCAAAATATGCCGCTGTTCGACGAACCGAGCTTAAGAACTGCGCGGCGCGCATTATTTAATTTGATACGTCGTCCGACAAGATTGGCTGTCGCACTTTCGGTTGGAGAAAACGGTGGCATGGCGCTAACCGTTGCGTTCGTAGCAGCAGCGTTTATCATACACTACGAACCGCTTAGCATTATTGAGTCAGTTTTTGTTGTGTTGATAGCTTTTGCTGTGTTGCTGTTAGTTTATATAATAGGCAAAACAGCCCTTATGCATTATCTCGGGACTCCCGACTTCATTTATGTATGGTCGTCGCTGTTATCGTTTTTCATTTACCTTCTCTATCCTCTTGTTTTAGTGATTGAAAAACTTGTTTTCTTAATCGAGAAACCTGAAGATTACTTAAAACGTGTTGGGTCAACCGAGTTAGATTTTTGGCGAGGTAGATCAGCAAACGAAGATAATCTGGAGAACGAAGAGCGTGAAATGATCCGCTCGATTTATGAGTTCGGCGAAACAACAGCACGGGAAATTATGACGCCTCGAACCGTTATGGTTGCGATAGATGTAAACACGCCTGCTCAAGATGTTGTCGAGTTTTTTGCGCGCTCGAGGTTCTCAAGGATTCCTTTGTATGAGACTACACTTGATTCGATTATCGGTGTGATACACGTTAAGAACGTGCTAAGCGCTGTAGCGCGTGATGGAATTGACAACTTGCAATTAAAACACCTAGCGACAGAACCGTTCTATGTTCCGGAAACTAAGAAACTTGACGAGCTATTACAAGAAATTCGCTCGGTTAGGAAACAATTGGTGATCGTGCTTGATGAATACGGTGGTGTAAGCGGTTTGGTTACTCTCGAAGATATCCTTGAGGAAATCGTTGGTGAGATTCAAGACGAGTATGACGAGGATACAAAACCCATCATTCCACTTAAAAGCGGCGCATATCTTCTAAGCGCTAGAGTGCCGATTGAAGAGATGAACGAAACTCTTAACATATCTACTGACGACGAAGACTTCGATACGCTTGGCGGGTTAGTGTTTTCAATGCTAGGTCGTATTCCTGCAAAGGGAGATCACTTTCTCTTTGAAGGCTGGAACTTCACAGTCGTTGCTATGGACGGGAAAAGGATAAGCATGGTGCGAGCTGATCCAACAGGAATGTTACAGGCAAACCTCGAAAGAACGCATGCTGGCAACGGACATAAACAGAATGGATCAAGCAGTTCTTCACGTACTAGGGAGAACGGAGTTGGAAAGTGAGCGCAACAGTGTAGATCGTGGGACAACACAATCGAAAACCTTTGCTAGTGGGTTATCGATCAATGAACTTGCATCAAGAATAGATCACACTTTTTTGAAGATAGACGAAAGCACAATGTTGAGTGACTTAGCGCGATTCGTAACTGATACGCTTAAATTCGGATTTCGCTCTATCGTTGTTAATCCTAATCATGTTTCAACAATTAGAAGGCATAACACCGATATCCGCATTTGCACGGTTGTTTCTTACCCGTTAGGTTGCGATACGACCGAGTCGAAAATTTTCGCGATTCAAGATGCAGCCGAGAGAGGCGCAAATGAGGTTGATGTTGTTGTAGATTTATTCGCACTTAGAGCAGCGAATTTTAGGAAAATCGCTCGTGAAGCGTTGCGTTTGACTGATTTAGCGCATAAAAACAATTTAGTAATTAAGCTGATTATCGAAACACCGATTATGGACGAAGAACATATACGAGCAACGGTCCGAGCGTTGCTGCCAGCAAAAGCCGATTTCTGGAAAACTTCTACAGGATATGGCAGGCGTCCAACCCATTTGGCACACGTGCGTTTGCTTTCAAATCTCGCACCTGAAGGGGTGAAAATTAAGGCGAGCGGGGGGATTCGAACATTAGTTGACGTTGAGCGTGCAATCAAAGAGGGAGCTTTTGTTATAGGCTCATCTCGCAGCGTTGCGATACTCGCCGAACTCGAAACAAGCTCTCCGTAGTGAGCAAGCTAACAGCTATCGTGTATTATAAATGTTCTATTTGAGAGGCTATGATGGATACAAAAACCCAGAATGCTATTGAAAAGTTGGGATTCCCTATCGGCTGGGGTTATCCAGTAACTTTGATTGCCGGACCATGCGTTATAGAAAGTAGAGCTGTATGTCACGAGATTGCTGGCAGAATGAAAGAAATGACAACTAAATTCGGAATTCCTTACATATTCAAAGCGAGCTTTGATAAGGCAAATCGAACAAGCGTAAAAGGATTCCGAGGTATTGGTTACGACACAGGTATAGAGATCTTAGCGGGAATCCGCAAGGAATTTGGTGTACCCGTAATAACGGACGTTCACGAAAGTAAACAAGTTGATGACGTGAAGGATTCAGTAGATGTTTTACAGGTTCCAGCTTTTTTATGCAGGCAAACGGACTTACTTCTCGCATGCGGAAAATCTGGTCTAGTTGTTAATGTAAAGAAAGGGCAGTTCCTTGCCCCTTGGGATATGAAGCAGGTCGCAGATAAAGTTAGATCGACAGGCAACATAAACGTGATATTGACTGAACGAGGTGTTACTTTCGGTTATAACCGACTCGTTGTGGATATGCGCGGTCTAGAGATTATGCGAGAAACCGGTTGCCCTATTTGCTTTGATGCTACACACAGTGTGCAAGAACCGGGAGGGCAGGGTACATCGTCTGGCGGTGATAGACGTTTCGTACCCGGACTTTCGCGTGCGGCAGTTGCTGTTGGCGTAAGCGCTCTCTTTTGGGAAGTGCATCCGAGACCTGATCAAGCGATGAGTGATGGACCAAATATGCTACCTCTAAATGAGGTTGAGCGCACGCTTTCTGATGTAGTAGCAATCGACAGATTGATTAAGAAGTACTAGGTAGAGTGATGAGTTATGAGTCTTACAACGACGCTATCGGCATTAACTATTTTTTTGTTTATCAATGCGCTCATAGTGCTGTCAGCTTGTAAAGACAAGTATCATGATAGTAATGAAAGTAGCTCTGGCGGCAATAATGTGACAGTCGATAGAACTTCACAGGACATGCCCGTTAGATATGTAGCGTCTATCTTGCCTTTGAAGATGATACTTGATGAGCTATCCAAAGGAAGAGCGGAAGTCTATTGCTTTATGAAGCCAGGCGTATCTCCTCACACATTTGAACCCAAACCTTCAGATTTATCAAAAGCTGCCAATGCAACGGCTTTCTTTTTCGTTAGCGATAATCTTGAAGGATGGGCAGTGAACGTCGATGCAGAAAGTAAAATTTCAGTGATTGAGTTTCTTCCGAAACATGAGTATGTCTATTACGATGATCAACATATTCATGATCATAACGAGTCTAATGCACACGAACCGCATAGTAGCACTCTCAATAGCTATGAAGATAAAACCGCGTCAGTAATCGATCCACACTTTTGGACCTCGCCTCAAGCCGTGTTATCGGTAGTACCAGCATTGACAAGTAAACTTGTTGAGCTTGATCCGCCAGGTGCGGAAGTATACGAAAGAAATTCGGGAGAATTCACAAAGGATCTTCTCGAACTTGATAATCGAATTCAGGTAAAACTGGATAGACATAAAGGTGAGAGTGTCATTTTATTCCACGCATCATTCTTATATTTGTTAAGAGATTACAGCCTAAATCTGGCAGGAGTTATCGAACCTTCTCCCGGTAAAGAACCCACTCCAAAGGAGATAACCAAACTGAAGAAACTAGCGCTTGACAATAACGTCAAAGCTCTTTTTTCAGAACCACAGTTATCTCGAAATGCAGCTGAAGTACTGGCTAGCGAATCAGACTTACTTTTGTTTGAATTAGATCCTCTAGGGGGCGACAAGCATAGAACTTCTTATATAGCATTGATAGAATTTAATGTTGATGTCTTACTTGAAGCGTTCAGTAGCGATGGATCAACGATACATAGCCGTTAGTCAATTTTCCTCAAATTCGTCATCGTCATCGTTTTCAACACGCGTATACATTTCTATTGCTCTGTCGTTAAGAAGAATACCGTCAAGGTGATCCGTTTCGTGTTGGATAACACGTGCAGAGAAGCCGGAAAATTCCTCAATGTGTTCTTTGAAACTTTCGTCTTGGTATTTAACCCTTATCCATAACGCCCTTTCAACAACGCCAAATAGATTTGGGAAACTTAAGCAACCCTCTTCGAGCGCATCGTATCCTTCTCGCTCTAGAATTACAGGATTAATAAAAACTCGTTCCTCAAAATCATCTTCGTTTTCACCCAAAATTGCTACGAACAACCTGTATGGCTTACCTATTTGAGGAGCGGCTAGTCCAACGCCGGGTGCTGCGAACATAGTTTCAAACATATCAGCCAATAGAAGTTTCAAGTCGCTTACTTCGCCGGATCGGATTCGCCGTGCCGGCTTTTTTAGCATTGGGTCAGGGTATTCAACAATCATCAATGTAGACATAAAATCACCTGCGGCAGAAGCCATAATCAATACCAACAAGTTGTTCATTGTAACGAAAAGCGGTTGAATTCGGATACATTTGTTGTTTTAGATGTAGAGTTAGTGAAGAGAATATGTGCATGGTATTATTCTCGACTTAATGGCACGCGCAGTGTCATTAGATCTCAACATCGAAATGGCGGTTTTTATGTTTGAAACAATACTCACTCCCGTAGCCAACTGGGTAAAGGATCTCATTTCCGACATGGGTTACTGGGGGGTAGTGCTGACAATGGCGATCGAAAGTTTCAATGTACCTTTACCAAGCGAGATAATCATGCCCTTTGCAGGTTATCTTGTTTATGAAGGCAGATTTACTATGCTGTGTGCCACTGCTGCAGGCGCATTCGGGAATCTTATCGGTAGTCTCGCCAGTTATTACTTGGGGTATTACGGAGGAAGGCCTTTTCTTGAAAAGTATGGAAGGTATTTCTTGATAAAGAAACACGACTTAGATGTTGCTGATAAGTATTTTGACCGTTACGGAGAAGCGACAGTCTTCTTCACACGTATGCTGCCTATTGTTCGAACGTTCATTAGCTTGCCTGCGGGAATAAGTCGAATGAATGTTGTTAAGTTCTCGATTCTTACTTTTATAGGCGCGATTCCTTGGTGTTGGTTTCTTACTTGGGTAGGCCTGAAGTTCGGAGAGAATCTTGAAACCTTCAAAAAAAATTGGCACATTTTTGATTATGTTGTCGCTGCAGTGTTGTTTGTACTCGTTGTTTGGATTGTGTGGTTTCTTGTAAGACGAGCAAAGAAGGATAAGGAAGTGAATTCGCAAAGATAAACCGGGGAGTTGCATTTTATATCAGTTTTATGCAGGGCTTCTATATGATTAACAAAAACACACCTAAGGAAAACAAAAACAGCGTCGAATCCGAAAGTGGAGCGACGAGGAAAATCTGGTCTGATAGTGTTAAACCTACGGTTGTTTATAAATTGCCTAAAGTAATTAATCCACACCCGAAGATCTCGTTTTTGACTTGGTTATTGCTGTTAGCTTTGGTTGTGGCCGGAGTTGTTTTATACAAGCCATTTTTTAGCACGTTACCAGAGAGGTTCTCGAATTACATAGTGGTTAATAATGTAAAGTTGCCGAAGATCGTAAATGGCTTGGCAGTAGCATATGGAAGAGTTGAGTTAAACAAGCAGAAAGCATTTACTACATCTACGCAACCTACGCAACCTACGGAAGGTGTTGTTGAAGGCGTCTCATATGGAGATCCGTTTAATGTAGTTGACGGGCTTGGACAGGGTTGGCTTGTTTTTTCAAAACCTTCTGAAGGGAGCGATATCAATTATGCAATGGACTATTTTAAAAACGTCGTCACGAGTTGGACAGATTTAGACGTAGTCTATTCGTCAACTCAATCCGGTAATCGCTTTCTGTATCTCGCAGATGGGCGATTTGTTTCGGAAATACAAAATGGACTAGGAACACCCGACTTACACTTAAGCGGTGTTGGTGTTTTGTCTTCGGATCGTATATTTGTTTTGTTAAGCGTATCAGAGCCATCAGCCAAAGATGTCAACCAAAAGCGGTTAGTAAGCGTTTTGGGTGCTTTTCTCGGAAGTATCGAACAGAATCAAACTAGTCTTGTAGAAAATTAACCGACAACTTTGGTTTATCAAGATCAATAATTGCAGCGCGCATTTCTTTAAGCGCGCCAGGATTTATAAAATATGTACCTTTGTAATAATCCATACCGAAATCGTCATGAATGTGTCCAGATAAAACTAACCAAGGGCGGATTTGATTAAACAAATCCCAAAAGCTATGCACTCCTAAATGTCTGTCTCGCTCAATGCGATCGCGAAATCCAAAGATCGGTGCATGAAAACACCAAATATCATCAGGTTCGACTAGATCGGAGATAGTTGCAGCCAAGAAACTATCTTCCTCTTCAAATGGAGTATTAAAAGGAGTCGGATTTGATGCGCCGCGACCAACGAAGCGATAATCCCCTTTTATATAGATGTTATCGTGCAGCAGAATCGCTCCAGTTTCAACAATATCCCTCAAGTTATCGCGCGGATCGTTGTTACCAGGAACTACTAAAACAGGTCTGTTTGTTGCTGTGAATTTGCGGAGAGACTCACGCAAGAAACTCGCCGGTCGTGATGAAATTATGTCGCCTAGGTGAATGATAATCTCTGGCTGGAAGTCGTGCACTAATTGAAGAGCCCATTTGAGCCCCGCTTCGCTGTTATGCTGATCGCTAACAACCAAGAGACGCACCTCGCTATGAAAGACACTATATATTATCGTATATCTCGAAAGTCATATACATAACGTTAATATAACGCGTCTAATAATCGAACTACTGAAGTCACTGGTTGAAATGTTAAAATATGTAAAAATATGTGTATATTTGCGAACATAATCTGGTAGTATTAGTCATTAATCGTGGTTGACTGCAAGGTTACCCGAACCACCCTAAGGGGTGATGCCGTTTGGATGGAACGTTAAACACGAAGGTCGATCGTGATCCAACTTAGGGATGCAGTTAACTTGGGTGTAAGCACGCCGCACGTGCGAAACCCAACGCAAACCACGTGGTGTTGTTCTCTTGTTGTTTGTGTTTGTAGTTTAGTACCGAACTTGTTATTTACCAGTGCAGCCTGTTTGGTATCGATCAGGGCGATCGCAAGATCGCCTTGTTTTTTAATATAGCCTAAATTATAGTTCGGTGTCATTTTTGATTGCACACATGGATAAATTCTAACAGTATTCATTATCCGTAGATTTTGCTATGAACGCTCATACGACGATAACTATAATGTTTTAGAAATGCCCGTTATCTGCAGGTACCATCTGATTAAATCATCGCCGAAAAACAATGCTATATAT
>CAZRQJ010000032.1:0-16963 GCA_964602075.1 uncultured Planctomycetia bacterium | reverse complement strand
ATTTCTTGTGCTGGTGTACGTATTCGATCGGGTCTTCCATAGTAACGATGTGCAGGTCTTTAGTTTCGTTGATTACGTTTATCATCGAAGCGAGAGATGTGCTCTTGCCGCTTCCTGTAGGCCCGGTAACAAGCACCAAGCCGCGCGGCATCATGATTATCTCTTTCATTACCTCGGGCAGAATCAACTCTTCCATCGTCGGGATTTTTTCTGAAATTGCGCGCATGACAAGACCGCACGATTCACGCTGCCAGAAGATGTTGCAACGGAAACGACCGATACCCTTTTGGCTGTAGCCGAAGTCCAACTCCCGTTCAACTTCAAACTTCTTACGCTGGTCTTCACGGATCATGCTGAATGCTAGGTTACGTGTGTCTTCCGGAGTGAGCGGTTTGTAGTCGAGCCTGACTAGGTGTCCGTGGATGCGAAGGGACGGAGGTACACCCGCAGTAATGTGCAGGTCGCTCGCCGAATGTTCGACAAGCTGCACCAACAAGTCAAGAATAGTTACATCTGTCATAATTTCCCCTCAAATTCCGCGGTCTGGCTCGAGAAAGCCGCCGCATATTGCTTTTTGCTTCCTAAATGGAAGCTTACTGCAGTCGGAACTGCGAAACCTTTAAATGTTCGTCTCGACTTCAGCGAGTTTAGGAGCAGCCTCGCGAAGTTTTCCTACAGGTGATGCCGCTGCTGATTCGTAACCCGCATCTTCAGTCTCAAAGTCTGGGCGAGCTACTCTAAGAAGTTCTTCCATACTCGTTTCGCCCTTGAGAACTTTCTTTATCCCGCTTTCAAACAAGGTTTGCATACCTTCCTGTCGGGCTAGGGCTTTGACCGCGTGAATGCTAGTGTCGCGAACGATAAGCTCACGCAATCTGTTCGTCATCCTGAATATCTCGAAAATACCAGACCTGCCCTTATAACCGAGGTGGTTGCAGAATTTGCATCCGCGAGCCTTGTAAACAAGGGGTTTTTTGTCAAGCGTCGAGATGTCAAGCGCAGATTTAATGATATCGAGTTCTTCTTCAGTCGGTTCATAGCTCTTTTTGCATTGCGCGCATAACTTGCGTGCAAGGCGCTGCGCCATTATTCCTGTCACTGTTGCGTTGATTAGGTATGGCGGAACTTTCATGTTGACGAGTCGAGGAATAGCGCCGGGTGCGTCGTTGGTGTGAAGCGTCGAAAAGACTAAGTGACCCGTGAGTGCTGCCTGAACGGCAAGTTCTGCTGTTTCGGGGTCGCGAATTTCACCAACCATAATGATATCGGGGTCTTGACGCATTATGGTTCTTAGTCCGGATGCAAAAGTTAAACCAACTTTGGAGTTCACGTGGACTTGGTTGATTTTTGGAAGCAAGTATTCGACAGGGTCTTCCATCGTTACAACGTTGTTTTGTTCGGTTGCGATCTTATCGAGAGCGGCTATCAGTGTAGTGGACTTTCCACTTCCTGTAGGTCCCGTAATCAGAATGATGCCGTGCGGTTGAGCGACCATTTCTTCAAACACAGGCTGCTCTTCTTGATCGAAACCAAGATCCTTGAGCGTCAAGCGCGCTGCGCTCTTGTTAAGTAGACGCATCACTATCTTTTCGCCAAAGACCGTTGGCAGCGTGGAGAAACGGATGTCGATTTCAATGTCGCGAATGATAACGTTAATACGGCCATCTTGCGGTTTACGCCGCTCACTCGTATCTAATCGCGCCAATATCTTTAGGCGAGCGGTAACAGCTGCAACTGCGGCACGCGGAACCGTCAAGATTTTTTGGAGCATACCGTCAACACGATAACGCACGTCCATACGGTCTTCTTTAGGTTCTAGGTGTATATCCGAAGCTTTGTAGTCAACCGCACCGTTCAAGATGGTTTCGACCAATTTAACGATTGGCGCTTGTTCAACTTCGGAAAGCAGCGACTTATCGATGAGTGCTTCGTCGATAACGAAACCTTTGTTAATCTGTTCTTGGCGGAATTCCTCAAGAGATTTAGCAGCTTCATGCGATACGCCAAAGAACTTGTCGAAGGCGAACCTAAGAGCATGCGGACTTGCGATGCGTGGCGATACTTCGTATCCCGTTGATAAACGTATGTCATCAATCGCGAGCAAATTCAACGGATCAACCATTGCTACGATAAGGTGGTGTCCGTCGATTCTAACAGGGAAGGCTTGATGACGCTGGATAAGGTCGGGCGTGACGAGTTTTGCAGTCGCTAAATCAATATGAGCTTCATACAAGTCAATCTTCTCTATGCCGAGCTGCTTCGCGAGGGCATCCATGACCTCTTCTTCAACGGCTAACTGCATCTCGATGATGACCTCACCGAGTCGCTTGCCCGTCTCTTTCTGCTTATCGAGCGCTTCCTTCAACTTGTCGAGGGAGAGAACACCCTCGTCAATCAGCATGTCGCCGAGTTTTTTCTGCATTTACTACACTCTCCTACCCACCCCTCAAAGACAGAAAAGGATAACACTTTAGCTAATCTCTGTCAATTAAGAATGGATAATCTTAGATACCTAAACTAAAGTTCAAAGTGTACTACATCTTTGAAGATGTGTCGCGCTTCCTGATGTAAAATGTTATGTGCAACTGCAAAATCCTACAATCCGCAGTTCGAACCGTAAAAACTGCTCCAAAGAAGATATAATGTATATTCCTATTGGGGAGGTAATCATTTATGATAAACGCAAATTTTATGGCGATTATAATTACATCAGCTCTGCTCGCGCTAATCGCGATTGTCTCTTGTGGTGGTGGCGGTTCAGCAAAGTTGTCTTCAACGCAGAGTTATCTTTACAGCAAACAGGCAATAGATATAAGATCGGATATTGATAAATACACACCGCCTGCTGACGTAGATGCAGATCTGTTTGCCTTGTTATCTAATAAGCTAATCGAGGATTTTGAAGCAATTCAAAAAGGTCGCATTGTTAGCGCTCCCGCTGACGAGATACAATATCTTTCAGGCTCGTATATCGACAACGGCAATGGGACGTTTACATTTGCTTGGGATTACTATAACATTGGCGACTACGACTTATCAGGTGAAGTCGCGGTTCCGGATATAACTCCTATAGCAAACTATTATCTCAACTCCACGACAGATGGCGAAGACGACAGAGTCGAAAGCTTCATAGACGGGGACGCCACCGGAGAAATCGGAATATCAGACATTACGCCAATTGCAAACAATTACCTTGTTACATACGGAACGGTGTCGGGATTTTTCCATGCTCCACCGGAAAATACTCTAACGCATGATGAATTCCTCGCCGCCGGTATGTTTGCTGTTCGCGGCGGATTCACTCAACAAACAGGTGATAAGGTTTTCATAATCGACGAAGATACTGAAAGCGATACATATGGTCAGTTGAGGATGACGCTGCAAGCCAATCAAATTCCGACAAGCGCCGGCGAGTACTACTATGTCATTCGCGACAAAAGCGATCCACCCAAGTTTGTGTCTTCTATTCAGTTTATTGTCGGTAACCCCGGTCCACCCGTCATATCCGAGGTAACCCCATTGGTTGGTGGAGTTGGTGCGGAAACACAGTTTGCCGCGACCGTCACTCAAGGTTTGCCGCCTTTCACTTATGCTTGGGATTTCGGCGGAGGCGCAGTTCCTAACGAATCTACAGAATTGACTCCGATTGTAACGCTTGGCGATGAAGGTCAGTACAACTGCACGATTACTGTCACAAACGATGACGGAGAAGACGTTTTTGACTTTGTGCTAGAGGTTGTTTCGGTTCCGATCATAACGGGTGTTACGCCTACAGACTTCTTTGAGTGGACAGAATCGACTGTTACTGCGAACGTAGTCGGAGTAGGGCCGTTTACCTACGAATGGAATTTCGGTGGCGGCGCAGACCCCAACGTGTCTCTCGACGAATCCCCAGTGTTTACGGCAGGTGCACCGGGACAGTTTGATGCAAGCGTATCTGTAACTAATTCTTTTGGAACATCTGTTTATGATTGGACAATGACTGTTATCGATAGAAAGCCGCAAGTTCTCTCCGTATCACCGCTAACCGGAATCGAAAACGAGCGTATTCAAATTGCAGCGAATGTCAACGGGCAAGCTCCGCTGGATTATCTATGGAATTTCGGCGGTGCCGCAACGTCTAATACATCCACATACGAAAGCCCGATGATTACTCTTACAACCGCTGGCAGATATAACTGCTCACTGACCGTGTCTAACACTTACGGAAACCACGTATTTCCTTTCGACTTTGAGGTAATACTTGGAACGCCGAAAATATCGGCGGTTTCTCCGTTGTCCGGTGTTGCTGGCGCACAACTTTCGCCCATCGCCACTGTGACTGGGATGCAGCCATTGCAATACTCTTGGAACTTCGGTGGCGGCGCAAATCCAAATCAAACCACTGAACCAAACCCAACTATCACGCTTAGCAGCACGAGCGGAGACTATAGCGGAAGCTTAACGGTGATTAATCCACTAGGCGAGGACGCATTCCCGTTTACGCTCGTTGTTCAAGAAGTGCCAACACCACCGGAAGTTCTTAGCGTGACTCCAACAACAGGCGACTCTGGTTCACAAATAACATTAACAGCAGATGTTCTAGGGTCATATCCGCGTTTTTACAGTTGGGAATTCGATACTGGCGCTAATCCGAACACATCAACTTCGGAATCGCCTACCGTAACCTTGAGAGATCCGGGAACATATAAAGCATGGGTAACATTGTCGAATTCGTTGGGTGATTTCAAGTACAACTTCGACCTTGTCGTACTGCCTATCGCAGGTCAATGGACTAACGAACTTATCGATGGCGGATCGGGTTTGCAGGTTGGTATGTATACAGATTTGGTGATGCTGCCAACGGGCGAACCATTCATCGCTTATCAAGCGGCTCTATCTATAAGCAACTATGTTGCTAAAACAGCGGTATTGCGCGAATCGGGTTGGGATATCCAGGTTCTCGACAATATGAACGACGGGTTGGGTGGTTACAACATCGATGTTGAGCTTGACACGAACGGCAATCCAGTAATCGCATATGAATACCGCAGCGACAGCGATAATACTTATTACAACGATCTCAAAGTCGCGTGGTGGAACGATACTTCCTACGATTTTTCCACTGTCGATAGCGATGGAGCTGGCGATGTGCAAAGCGCGAAGAATATTGCATTAGATTTTGCTACAAGCGGCAAAGGTCTTCTTGCTCATTGGCAAATGGCAGGGCAGCATGACCCGCATGATATTCGGTCGGTTATCTGGAACGGTACAAACTGGACGGGGGAGAAAATCGGTCAGGACGCTTGGGAAGTTTGCGGAATGCTAGACGGTTCAGAAAATCCCATTGTTGCATGCACGTTTGATACAACATTTGATTTGAGATGGTACGACGGAAGCGCGTGGCAACCGACAACTCTGTTGACCGACACTGGTAACAATATTTCAAATCTGTCTATGGCGCTTGCCCCCGACAACAATCCGTCGATCGCTTGGTACGACTATCGCGGTGGCGATCTGTTCTTCTCAAAATGGGATGGCTCGACTTGGAACACTGAAGTGGCTGAAAGTTGGAACGATGTTGGCACACATAACAGCTTGGCTTACAGCCCCGAAGGCAAACCGTACATAAGTTTCTTCAATAGTACAAGAGAATGGCTGCAAGTTACACGCAAGGAAGGGACAACTTGGGTTACGTCAAATGTCGATAAAGGCGGCAGAACGGGCGAGCGCGTTGGCAAGTTTTCCGCACTGGCATTTGCGTCGGACGGCAAGCCTCGTATTGCTTATTGGCAATACACGACGGGTAAGTTTGGTATTAGATATGCGATTCTTCACTAAAGTCGGATTAAATTAAATATCTAGCTTTTCGGTTTTACATTCACAAACCCGTATTCGGTAGTTTGCTTGTGATAGTATGCTCGCGACTAATTTTACTTTCGGCGTACTCCTATGCTTAAAAACATAAAAAAAGTTCTGGTTGCGAATCGCGGCGAAATTGCTGTGCGTGTCATACGCGGATGTCAAGAACTCGGATTAAAAACTGTCGCAGTCTTCAGCGAAGCCGATAAACATGCTCTCCACGTTAAACTAGCTGACGAAGCCGTATGCATCGGCGAACCACAAGCCGCGCTTAGTTACTTAAACATCAATAGAATCGTTCACGCAGCGCTGTCGACGGAATCACACGCCATTCATCCAGGGTATGGATTTCTTTCTGAAAACGCATCGTTTGCTCAAGCGATTAAGGATGCGGAGCTAGTATTCATCGGTCCAAGACCGGAAAATATCAGCGCAATGGGTGATAAAATCGAAGCGCGTAAACTAGCCCATAGAGCGTCGGTTCCCGTTGTCCCAGGTTTTCAAGTGGAAGTAGGAGAAGGTGTAAATGAAATTAGCTATGATGAAATAATTGACAACCTATCGAAAGCCGCTAATGAAATGGGTTTTCCTGTGCTCGTTAAAGCGACTGCGGGTGGCGGCGGTAAAGGCATGCGCGTTGTCAATGACGCCGGACGTTTTTTCGATGCGGCTCAAGCTGCAATGCGAGAGGCTCATGCTGCATTCGGTAATCCGCTTGTTTACATAGAGAAATATCTGCCATCTCCGCACCATATAGAAGTGCAAGTTTTAGGTGACGGAAACGGCAAAGCCGTACACGTTGGCGAACGTGAGTGCAGCGTTCAAAGACGCCACCAAAAAATCGTCGAAGAAACGCCAAGCCCGGCACTCGACGAATCGACTCGCAACAAGATTTGCGAGGCTGCTGTAATGTTGGCAAGTTCGATAAACTACTTAGGCGCAGGAACAGTCGAGTTTCTTTATGCGGGTGGCGGTGACTATTACTTCTTAGAAATGAACACACGCCTTCAGGTAGAGCATCCAATTACCGAGATGGTGTACGGCGTCGATCTAGTTCGCGAGCAATTGCTAATAGCAGACGGGCAGGGGATTAGCTTATCCAAGTGTCCGATTCGTCGCGGACACTCGATTGAGTGTCGGGTTTACGCTGAAGACGCTGACGCAGGTTTCCTGCCGGCTGTTGGTAAAGTCGTTCTACTCGATACGCCGGGCGGTAACGGTATACGTGACGACAGCTCGTTATTCGAAGGTATGAACATCAGCGAATATTACGATCCGCTTCTTGCGAAGCTTGTCGTATGGGCGGACACCCGTGAGCACGCAATAAGTAAAATGGACTGGGCTTTATCGCGATATCACGTATTGGGTGTCACTACCAATATCGCTTTTTTAAGACGAGTAATACAACATCCGACTTTTACTAAAGGCGATTATGACACGCATTTTCTCGAAAAGTACGCAGGGGATTTCAAGCCAAGACACGCGCCGCCTAACCCTTTATTGATTGCAGCGGCAGCTTTAGCGATTGAGACGGAGCGTACTGTCACAAACGTAGGAAGCGGTGGCGATAACGATTCAGGCGTGCATCGCGGACCGTGGATGAGCGGCGGCTCTTGGCGACAACTCGCATCGCAAACTGTAAGTGAGTAAAGTAATCATTCGAGGACTTCAATATGGAACACACTCTTGAGTTGAATGGTGAAGTTATTGAAGCATCCGTAACGCCTGTTGACGGCGGGTATTCGGTGCGGATAGGCGATGATGAGCTGAAGGTTGAGAGCGTAACACGAATAGGTGATTTGTTGTTGCTTGGTTTGAACGGGAAAACGTTTGCATTTAAGGTAACTTCAAACCGCAATTCTGTTCATGTCGCCAACGCTGCGTTTAGTACGGCTTCTTTCAAGCGTTTACGCGCAGGCGCACATACTGCTTCTGAAGACGAAAGCAGTCTTCATGCGCCAATGGCGGGTACGGTCTTGAAAGTCTATGCGTTAAAAGGCGACATCGTTGAGAAAGGGATGAGATTAATGATACTTGAAGCGATGAAAATGGAACACGAAATTTTATCTCCAATATCGGGAGTGGTAACTGCCGTTCATTTCGTGGAATCTCAACGCTGCCAACAAGGCGATACGCTTGTCGAAATTGAAGTTGAAGCGCAGAGGATTCCTAAGTGATTTGTTATAAATAGAAAGTCAAAATAATAGATATATGAATGATAGAATCGGTTTGTGCGTAAGTTACCAAGCGTATTTGTATGCATCGTTGTCATAGTCTTAGCGACTGCGATGCTTCATTTTGATGTGCTTTTTCTCGGTGAAGTGTATTCGCCGAGTGGTGACATTACCTATCAAAATTACCCTTGGCGCGACTTCTATGACAAAGAGCTTGAAAACAGACGAATTGCGATGTGGTATCCATATCAAGCGTGTGGGTTCCCTCTTTTTGCTGAAGGACAGACGGGAATGCTATATCCGCCAAATATTGCGTTTCATCTTATGTTCAACACATGGCGTGCAATTATCTATGGTTGCGCTTTAAGCACGTTAATCGCAGGGCTTGGCGCATTATTTATGCTGTTAAGATTGGGGCTTACCAAGCGTGCTGCGCTATTCGCTGCGGTAGTTTGTATGGCGTCCGGCCCTATGATTGCGCATCTCGGTCATTTCAACTTAGTAGCAGCAGCTTCATGGCTGCCATGGATTACGCATTTCGGACTTGTTAGTTTACATTTGGGGAACATTGGAAAGCCTGCCAAGACAAATCTGAAAAGTGAACGTATTTTTGGTTGTTTCGCCCTCGCATTTGTAGTCGCTTTAAGCTGGCTTGCAGGCCATCCGCAGATGACATTCATATCCGTCATTACTTTTTTCGTTATTGCTTTAGTTATTTTAATAACGAGTGGACGCATCACAAAGTCGTCACTGATAAATGACGTTATACGTTTTACTCCTCCTCTCTTTGGCATAATTCTCGGCACACTCGCAGCGATTCCGCAGTTATGGTTCACATGGGAGCTAGTCAGGCAATCAAACCGCGCTTCGTTTACCGTCGCTGATTTTTTGAGTTACAGTTTTCCTCCGAACATGCTTGCAACTCTGGTTCACCCGTATGCTTTCGGTGCTGCAAATGCATGGAACTCACCGAGTTATCACGGTCCGGATGGTTTTGTTGAACGCGTAGCATTTGTTGGCGTTGTTCCTACTTTACTCGTGCTTTTTGCATTTGCAGGACTCGTAATCGCTCGCGCGTGTCGCAACAACGTCGATATGTTTGCAGGCTCAAAATCGACTCGAACTACTTTGTTAATTCTGTTTACTACACTCTTTATTTTGCTTCTGTTTGCTCTTGGAAAATGGGGTGGGATTTATCTGATCTTAAATCTCATACCCGGTTACGGCGCGACACGCATACCTGCAAGGTTTTTGTTTCCATCGGTTCTGATTTACGGCGCAATTGCAGGGATTATGCTCGATTATCTTATTGCCTTGAAGATACGGACACCCCGAATAGCATTTTACACCTATGCAGTCGTGCTTATGCTCGCATTCGTAAATTTACGTTGGTTTCATACGTCTTTTAATCTTACAGTTCAAGAGGATGCTGCAGTATCGACTCCCGAAGTGTTTGAAGAAGCCAAAAAATCAAACATATATACAAGAATTTACCATCTTCCTCCTGAATCGGTAGAAATAGAAGATACCAATCAATACGTGTATGCATCAGACATTGACTTCTTCAAACCCTGCTACCCGTCGCTTTTTGGTTTTGGAAGCGTTCAGTGGGCTGGCGAGTTAGTGTTGAAGAATTATAAGAGGTTTATGGATAGCATTATAGAAAACAGAGAGGGGATAGCTGCGTTGGAGCGCCGAAGTGAAGCCATTTCTTGGCTTGGCGCACATTCATCCGGCGTAGTCGAGATGGCTCAAACAGCAAAAAGCGGACTCTACTTGTGCGGTGCGATGAAGGCGTTTGAGGACGACGATAAACTCTTTGAATATATGTTAAGCGCTTCGCCGTTATATCTGGATCAGGTAGCATTATTAAGCGGAGAGCCTGAAATCCAACCGAGCATGCGCGGAGTTGCACACGTTACTGAAGAAGACAGTCTTCCTGTTAAGCAGACCTACAGCGTTGTTGCAAGTGAAAACCGCATTTTTGTTAGAGCATATGCACACTATAACGGCTGGCGAGCATATCTGGACGACGAAGAAGTAAAAATCCACCGCGCTTTCGGCGCGTTTCAAGCGGTTGAAATTCCAGCAGGCGAACACAGGCTGGTGTTTGAGTTTGGCGGACGTTTACCTTACACGCTGAAATCAATTCAGGCGTCAATATTGATAGCGATGGTTTTGGTTGGATTGCTATTCTATCTACATACACACAAAATCGAATCGAAAAGGGCTAAAAGTATTTGATAATCAAAGTGTTTAGTGAAATTCGATATAGCCTATTTCTGTTACAGAAATAACCGGAGCAGAGACTTTTTCCGGAATCGCCGTACACAGAAATCCCATGCCATCGTTTTGAACAACCAGTTCGATAGAGTAACCGTTTTCAACCATAGGTTCCGTTGCAAAACGAGGATCGAGGAGTTTTGCGTTCGCAAGCTCTTCAAGCGTCGCATAATGTCCAACTCTGACAAAATAAACTTGTTCAGCTGTATAAATCGTACGAACCATTGCTTTAGTGGCTTGAACTTGCGCTTCAACACGCGCTGAAATGACTGTTGGAACGGCTATGGATACCAATATTGATATAATCGCGACAACAAGCATCAATTCAACAAGAGAAAAACCATAAATAAATAAACGACGCACGCCCATACCTCCGTACTCACATAAAGGGACTTAATCATATAACATTTTTTACAAAACTGCTATTAACGCGTTTTATCACAGATAATACCGATGCATTATAATAGCTACAGCCGAACGGCATGGAATCCCCGGGTGTATTAGCTGAAACTATGTATGGCTCTTATTGTTGAGCATTCCTTTCAAAAACAACTAATGTTGGTATATTAGACAATGGAATGTTCCCCGTTACCACCATATTTAAAGCGCGATTGTTATCGACAGGAATCGGTCTCTCCGACAAAAGATTTTGTGAAATTTTCGGATTCACATCGGCATCGTAGATGATAACGCCGGTTCTACGGTCAATTGTGCTGGGCATTTCCGTCCAAAGCGCTAATACGTAATAATCTTCATTTTCAAACCAAACATGATAGATGACATCACCCTTCGCAGGAAACTCCGCCGCCCAAGACATAACAGGTGAGTAACGGCTGGGAGCAAGATCTGCAATCAGAAAATTAAGATTTCGCATTGCCCAGCCCCATGGTCTAGGATGCAGGTCATGCGGAATCATGCCGAAATTGAGTATTACTTTGTCATTTTCACTCGCATCACTTTCTGCGGTTTGAGGGGGATCTAGCGCTGTAAACATTGTGATACGAACCGCGCCTTCAGCAAGAAGCGCTAACACCGCTCGCGGAAGCAAACTTGCTTGTGCAAAAGAATCGACTCCAAACCCGGTTAAGGAGTTGGCTATGCCGAGTTCACCTATCCAAACCTGTTTGCCTAATTTAGAAGCGATGCTGATAAACTCGATAGAAGCGGGGATGTCCGAACTAGGAACGATGCGCGAACCTGACGGATTTTCGATACCATTGAACGGCGGAAATATATTAAGAGTCAATGCGTCTACTCTGTCGAGCGCTCGCGCGCGCGCAAGACGGTCGAGATAGTCTATATCTGCGCCTTTGATGCCGCCTAAGAGCAGATAACTTTTATCCGGTAAATTCAACGCTACCGCGCAGGTTCTAAGTATGTTTGCATACCTAACTTCGGACATCTCTTTTCTGCGGTTAACATCGTCGAGTATTTGAACTGCCAGCAACGCGTCGCCTTGGAGCATACTCACCAGTCCGCAGGCTTCGGTGAGAGTGGCGGAATCAAGCGTCTTAGAGTCTATGACTAAGTACAGCCCCAAACCGTTCTTGTCGCATCTCGCTTTAACCTGTTTAAGAATGTCGTGACTTCCGGTGCTTTCAACTACAAGGTCCTCCGCGGCGACTTGAAGGCGAATGTAACCGTAACCGAACTGGCCGAGATAATCAATAAGCTCCGGCGTAACAAGTCGTGCGTCTATGTCCATACCTATTCTAGGATTGCGTACAGCGGCGAATACAGGGATTTGGTTGAAAAGCAGAATTGTTAAAACTAAAACGATAAGTTTGATAATAAAAGAGCAAATACTAGAAACATCAGCGTATCCAAGTAATTGTAATTGTATATGTGCGCTTTGCCTTTCCGAGCAGAAGGAGTCGTTGAGCTCTCCAAAGTGGACTGACCTAGACATTGGTAAGCATTTCATCAATTCGATTATAACTCATATCGACAACGACATGTTATACTCAATATTTAGCTATCTTTAATGGTGAATCGATGATCGCTAGTGGAGGACTCGTCCCGCATCCACCTTTGTTGGTTCCGGAGGTTGGGAAAGACGACCTGATTTCGGTTGCAAGCACGGTAGCCGCCATGCGGGAGCTAGCCGACAACTTAGCGCGTGAAAATCCCGATCTAGTCATTATGTCGAGTCCGCACCATCCTGCCGCGAGATCCGGTAATATTGCAGTTGTTACTGCGGAGCAACTATTCGGTGATTTTTCGCGATTCGGTGCGCCTCAAGTTAAAGTAAGTTGTAAAGGAGCGCCCGAATTCGGCACGAGATTGCTCGACTCAATTAAAGGTCATTCGCTGCGCGAGTCGAGTTACTCCGAACTTGACTGGGGTTTTACCGTCTTTCTAGTTTACGCCAAAGAAGCTGGTTTGAAATCTGCTGTACTCCCGCTTGCCGTCGCTTGGGGTAGTTTGAAAGAATGTTATAAACTAGGCGTTGGAATTGCGGATCTGGCGAAATCTTACGGAGAAACGCTAAGAATCGCATATGTCGCATCGGGCGACCTCTCACATTGCACCCGGCAACAACCTATAAGAGAGTACGACCCGTATGGAGCAGTATTCGACGAATCTATAGCCGACGCTGTGAAAACTCGAAATCCGTCTTTGCTACTTGAGCACAAAGAAACCGATTTAATTCGCGCAAAGCAGTGTGGCGCATGCAGTTTCGCTGTCGCTCTGGGATTTTACGAAGGAGAAGAGTCCAATTGGCGGCTTTTATCTTACGAAGATCCTTTTGGTGTTGGGTATCTTGTTGCTCATTTTGAGGTAAAGCATAATGGAAACTAAAGAGAGTCGCGAATTTCACAATCCACTAGTTGAACTTGCCTACAAAGCAATCGAAGCCTACCTGACGGTTCAAGTACGCATCTCACCACCTCGCACTTACTACAAAATTCTGGAAAGCAAAGCAGCATGCTTTGTATCATTAAAAAAGAGTAACGGTGAACTTCGCGGATGCATTGGAACGGTAGAGCATAAAGAAGTGACGCTTGGTTGGGAGATTATTTCTAACGCGATTTCTGCTGCAACTCGTGATTCCCGTTTTCGAGCTGTCACACTAAAAGAACTGCCGGAGCTTGAAATCACAGTTGACGTTCTTGAGCGCCTACGCGAATGCAGCAAGGAAAGTCTCGATCCGAAAGAGTTTGGGGTGGTCATTGAGCAGGGTGATAAACGCGGTGTACTTCTACCTAGACTGCCGGGTATAGATACCGTCGAACAGCAGATTTCAATTGCGGTATCCAAAGGCGGTATAGATTTGAAGCAAGATTATCGAATCTTTCGTTTTAGATCGGAGAGGTACGACAAGGATTCTGTGGTATTATAACTGGATTGCGTATAGGAGCGTTTTATGCCCCGAAAGAATAAGTTTTTTACAGCCTTAATCGTTTATCTAATTGTTGTAGTTGTGCTTGTCGTCGGCGCAAGCTTGACTAAAACGTCGAGTTCGTTCGTTAATGGTAAAACTCCATTCGGCTCGTCCGTCAAAGAGGCCGCAATGATAAATATCGAAGGTGTTATAACCGCGAGCGGGGGCGGCGGTGGAATGTTCGGCAGTCCCGGTTCTCAAGGTTCGATGGCTCTTGTCGAAGAAATAAACGAGTACGCTGAAGATGACGCGATTAAAGGTATTATAGTCCGGGTAGACAGTCCTGGGGGGAGCGCCGCGGCTAGCGACGAAATCTGGAACGCTCTCCGCAAAGTTCCAGAAGATAAGTACGTAGTCGTAAGTATGGGCGATGTTGCGGCTAGCGGTGGTTATTACGTCGCGTCGGCGGGCGATTTCATATTTGCTAACCCATCAACCTTAACCGGTTCTATCGGCGTTATTTTTGATGCTATGGAGTTTTCAGGACTTTTTGAAAAACTCGGTATTAAACCGAATACGATTCACGCAGGCGAATACAAAGACATAGGTTCACCTACACGCCCGATGACGAACGCCGAACGGAAAATGCTTCAGGATCTTCTTAATCAGGTTCACGAGCAGTTTATAGCGAGAATAGTCGAAGGACGCTCCGAGATAATAACCGAAGAAGACATTCGTAAGTATGCGACGGGCATGATTTTTACCGGCGAGCAGGCAAAAGAAATCGGGCTTGTGGATGAGGTAGGCGGATTCGACGACGCTTTCAAGAAACTCGAAGAACTATGCGGAACGGAACTAGAATTGCGCGAAAAGCCGCCGATGTCGTTTTGGGAGTTCCTAATGAGCGGTGGTAGTGTTTCATCTCCGCTGCCTTCGATATATACAGACGGCATCATTCATCCTCTCGCGCGTCTCGCATCTGTTTTGTATTTTAGCCCGTTAGCCGCCAACCTAACAGTTCGATAAGTTATGCTTTTATCAGGTTTACGAGATTGGCTTTTTTCTTATTCCGACGAGATCGGGATAGACCTTGGTACAGCTAATACGGTTATCTATGTGAAAGATCACGGAATCGTGCTTCGCGAACCATCCGTTGTTGCAATAGATACTCGCACAGACGAAGTGCTTGCTGTTGGCGAGGATGCTCGCAACATGATCGGCAAAACCCCGGGTCGCATCATTGCAATGAAACCGCTAAAAGACGGCGTAATTGCCGACTATGACAAGACTAAGGCGATGCTCTCACATTTTATAAAGAAAGCAACAAAGCGCTCTAAACCGCTTACTTGGATATTAAAATATAAAGTTGTCATAGGCATTCCCAGCGGCATAACAAATGTAGAAAAAGACGCTGTACGCAGCGCGTGTTTCGATGCAAGCGCAAGACAGATTTTCCTTGTCGAAGAACCAATGGCTGCCGCGATCGGCTGCAATATGGCAATCAGCGAAGCTTCTGGCAACATGATCGTAGATATAGGTGGCGGAACGACCGAAGTGGCAGTAATAAGCCTCGACGGTATAGTTACGAGCACTAGCATTCGCGTAGCAGGCGACGAGCTTGACCGAGCGATAATGGACTACGCGCGCAAAAGGTACAACCTTCAAATCGGCGAGCGTACATCCGAGCGGATAAAAATCGAAATCGGCTGCGCGCATCCGTCGAGCGAACTCTTAACATGTGAAATTCGCGGAATGGATCAGGTTACAGGACTGCCGAAAAGCCTCGAGATTAACAGCTCTGAAGTGCGTGAAGCGATGCAGGAAAGCATAGATTTAATATTAAAAGCGGTTCGCGAAACTCTCGAAGACACTCCACCGGAACTTGCAGCCGACATAATCGAGCAGGGAATAATGCTCGCTGGAGGGGGCGCACTTTTACGCGATCTCGACTTGTTGATAAGTAAAGATACAGGGATTGTCACAAAAGTTGCTCAAGAACCACTTCTAGCAGTAGCTCGCGGCACGCAGTACATCTTGGAAAACCCACACGCTTACACGAGCTTTTTATAAACTCTAGCTCGGCAGGATTGATTCAGTCTGTTGTAGCTTTGCACGGCAGCACTTTTGCAATAAGAACACCTGTCTCGCCATACAACCTAACGTAAAAATACTGCACGTCGCTTCTGAAAGAAGTTTCACTTCCTGTTTTGCTAATCAGCTTTGAAAACGCAATCAAATCATGCCATTGAGGCGAGTCAAGTTTAATCGGTGTAATGAACGCATTCCCGCGGCTGAATTCTTTGTAACGCCATTCAATCAAGTCACCTGTGATAGGGCTTGTCAGATCGGAAAAGACTGCTGTTACTAAGAATTCCAGCTCTTGCTCCGATACTTGATATGCGCTCTTAATGCTCTTAATATAGGTTTTAACACATTGCGCATAGTTGTCGGGTAGCTTGTTTTCTTTGAGATAATAGAGTCCAACGATATCAACCAAGCGCTGAACTGGATCTACCTTCTGCGGGAGAAAATCTACGTTGGTTGGGCGGTCGGTGCGCCAGTATCCAGCGAGCATTAACCGCTCATTCTTAGTTAGCGACTTATAATCCTCCGTTTGAAGTTCCACGTTACAAGGATAGTGCTCCTTAAGCGTTCTGTCGGAAAGGGTAAATGTATCGCCAGTCATAACAAACGCGATGTCGTTGAAGGTGTCCTTTTGATGCCGAAGGCTGAATTGTTCTACTGCCAAATCTATATCAATCTCCGCCCTTATTACTGGTGCATCTAATAATGGCATTTTGTAATTTTCGTAACCCCGCGAAAGGCTCATATCCTTTTGGAATTCGATAAAAGACATATCTTTTACCTTTGAAAATCGTCGAACATGTAACGGTGGATTAGCGTAATAAGCAACGACGTAGATGACTAATCCTAAAGCAAGGATTCCTATCAAACCAATTCCTACATTTGTTAGAGATATCTTTTTCACGCGGCTCACCGATAATGAAGCATCAGATGCGTCTAAAACTTGTAAACTGTCACAAAACTATCGAGTATGCCTGTTTCGCCATAAACGCGCGCCATCAAATGAATTGTATTTCCGGGTGCGTTAGCCGGGGTAGATGCGTTGGCTGGTTTTTTTGGCAGTATGTCAGCTAAGTTTGCATACCGCACTTCCGCTTCGGTCATTGCATCGAGATTGTTGTTCATTACAGTGATGAAGGCGTTGCCACGGCTGAACGACTGTTTATCCCAAGCGAGCAAATCACCTGTAACCGGACTGACAATCGAATCGTAGAATTCCTTTTTGATTTGCGCAATTGGTTTGTCGAGTGTCCCT
>CAZRQJ010000031.1:7981-17007 GCA_964602075.1 uncultured Planctomycetia bacterium | reverse complement strand
TAACTCTTCTTCTTCATAAGTATGAGATATCTCTTCTGCAAGTTTTGAAGTTTTGTTCCAGTCTGCGAGCTCATGTTCCTCCTTCGAATCTTTCAGTTCGGAGTCGGGCTTCAGTCCGCTCTCTTCAGAACACGACTTATCTTTTTTGGATCGCTTTAAGCTGAATTCATTGGAATCAGTCGAGTCGCCGCCACATGAAGCTTCTAAATCTCCATTTCTAATAGGTATCTCAACCACAATGGCCTCCCAGTTTAAAGACTGGTGCAGTCTCTGGTGAAAATATAAGTCAATATGAAAACGAAAGGCGGCGGGGTTACCGCCGCCTAAAACAACTACTTAACTTCGATAGAACGCCCTTTCACTTCAGGTCTTTTCGTAAAAGTAATAGTGAGAAGACCGTCCTTGTAAGAAGCGTCCGCCGATGACGGATCCACAAGCGAAGGCAGGCTGAAACTACGTCTGAACGCACCAAAGCCGCGCTCGACTCGATGGAAGTTCTTGCCTTCCTCTCTAGATTCAAACTTGCGCTCTCCACTGATAGAAAGGATGTTGTTTTCGACATCGACTTTGATGTCATCTTTCTTCATCCCCGCTACCTCTGCGGTGAACGTCAAGCAGTTCGCATCTTCATGAATATCAACCGATGGCATCCAGCTGCCGAATCCGGTGTCTCCAAGACCGGAGAGATTGACGTCGAACAAACGGTCGATCTCATCACGCAAACTGCGCAAACCTCTGAAAGGTTGGTGGACCATAATGTCTTTCATGGGAATATCCCTCCTTATTTAAAAAATATTTACAATCGCCTTGCGGCGTTGTTTACGAACCAATGAACATCGCGAACTACAGCTCCTTATACTCTGCATCAACAGCATCGCCTTCCGGTGGCGCACCGTCACCGCTAGATGGTGCACCCGGGGGAGTGAATCCGCTTTGTTTTTTCGCATCGCTTTCTGAACGAGCTTGAGCATACATAACTTCAGCCATCTTTTGACTTGCAAGAATCAAATCATCAGTAGCTTTCTTAATTCTATCGAGTTCGTTAGAATCGCGAGAGTCGCGTAATTCTTCCAATCCGCGTTCGACATTCTGCCTTAGTTCCGCCGGGACGTGATCGCCGAAATCGTGCAAGCTCTTTTCCGTTTGATAAATCAAACTGTCGGCTTTGTTTCTAATTTCAGCTTCTTCACGTTTGCGCTTATCTTCATCGGCGAACTTCTCCGCATCCTTCACCATACGATCAACCTCGTCAGAGCCAAGACTCGATGATGCCGAAATTGTTATCTTCTGCTGCTTTTTGGTTGCAAGATCCATTGCCGAAACGTGAACAATTCCGTTTGCGTCAATGTCGAACGTGACTTCAACTTGAGGGACACCGCGAGGAGCAGGCGGAAGTCCTACAAGCTGGAATCTGCCGAGTGTCTTGTTGTATCCAGCCATTTCCCGTTCGCCCTGGAGCACATGGACTTCGACAACACTTTGATTATCGCTTGCTGTCGTGAATATCTCACTCTTGCGAGTAGGTATAGTCGTGTTGCGTTCGATAATCTTTGTGAATACACCGCCAAGCGTTTCGATACCTAACGAAAGGGGGGTTACGTCGAGAAGCAGAATATCTTTGACTTCACCCGAAAGAACCGCACCTTGAACTGCCGCACCGAGAGCGACCACTTCGTCGGGATTGACGCTCTTGTTAGGCTCTTTACCCGTCAAGCTGCGAACGATTTCTTGAACTCGCGGTATACGAGTAGAACCACCGACAAGCAACACCTGATCTAGTTGACCAACTCCCATTGCAGCGTCGGAGAGCGCTTGTTTCGTAGGACCGATTAACTTGTCCAAAATAGGCGCACAGATTTCTTCAAACTTAGCGCGAGTCAAAACCATGTCAAGGTGCTTCGGCCCTTCCTGTGTTGCCGTGATGAACGGCAGACTTATTGAAGCGCTCATCGTCGATGACAACTCGATTTTTGTGCGTTCAGCGACTTCCTTTAATCTCTGCATAGCGTTTAAATCTTTAGATAGATCTATGCCTTCTCGTTTCTTGAATTCATCGACAATGTAATCCATTATGCATTTGTCGAGGTCATCTCCGCCGAGAAAGTTATTGCCGCTCGTAGCCTTCACTTCAAATACACCGTCGCCGAGTTCGAGAATCGAAACGTCGAACGTGCCGCCTCCGAAGTCGAATACCAGTATCGTTTGATCTGTATTGCCTTTGTCAAGTCCGTAAGCTAATGCAGCAGCTGTTGGTTCATTGATGATTCGCAGAACTTCAAGACCGGCTATTTTCCCCGCATCTTTTGTAGCTTGACGCTGCGCGTCGGTGAAATACGCTGGCGTAGTTATGACAGCTTGACGAACGGGTTCACCGAGGTAAGCTTCCGCGTCTGCTTTGAGCTTTTGCAGCAACATAGCGCTGACTTCTTGCGGTGAATACTTCTTACCGGCAAGTTCAACCGTGAAATCAGTACCCATATGGCGCTTGATGCTCATAACCGTGTTTCTCGGATTCACGATCGCTTGACGTTTCGCGACCGCGCCGACAAGCCTTTCGCCGTCTTTGTTAAAAGCGACTACGGACGGAGTCGTGCGAGATCCCTCGTTGTTAACGATGATTTCCGGTTCGTTCCCCACCATCACAGCGACAGCAGAGAATGTTGTTCCTAGGTCAATGCCTATTACCTTTGCCATTTACTAACCTCCTAATAGACAAATCTAATATACCCGATGGAAATCTTTTTTGTCAAGTCCTTGTGTAAAAAATATGATAAATTTAGTGATAACATATATGATAGCTATATTGATATATTTTCACAAGCACGAAAAGCCGTTAATGTTTGTTTCGCGCTCTTTTTTTAGTGAACAACCAGCAACGCCGCTCCGACAACAACCAATGCTGAAGGCAGCCAGCGAGTGCGAGTCGGCTCGTTGAACCATAATCCCCCAAGAAACAAAGCGATGAATATTGACAGCTGCGTGACGGGTTCGACGACGCTCGGATTAAAATAGTCTATTGCAATCAACATCAAAACATAAGCATACATGCCGGCAAAGCTGCCAAACAGAGCTATCCAAAACCTATCTTTCACTATGACGATAACGTTCTTTACCCGCTTGGTAAACATTAGAAAAACTATTCCAAGAATTACGCACAGGGAATTATTTACAAAAGCGTAAATTATCGGTGGCGCGTTATCTGCCGCGCCGTTATCGATTATTCGTCCCAACGCCAAGCCAAAACTATAGACAAGCATTCCAACCGCGCCGGGTTTTTTCAGCACGGTAAGCGGATTCAATATGTCGGCAATTTTCTTTCCCGGTTCGACATTTAGAAATATCACTCCCAGAGCTACGCAAGCGATTCCCGACATGGGCAGTAAACCAAATCTGGCTTCTCCGAAAACAATATCCAAAAAATAGAGGAATACAAACATTGACGAATAAAGCGGAGTTAAGTAACTCACTTCGCCCTTGCCCATTCCATAAAAGTATGAGTGAAAAGCCGCTGTGTAAACTAAGCCGCTTAACATCGCTGCGCTGATCCACGTTCCTGCGTCCCAGATAACATTTGGATTCAATATAAACTCGCGTATAACAAGAGGCAATAAGAGAATCTCGCCGAAACCGAAATAGACGACAGTTGCAGCGATCGAGTCTCGCTCTTTACCGAGCGCTTTCACCAGCGGACGCTCGAAACCGATGCCGATAACGCGCCCGAGTAAAGCCAACCAACCGATTATTGATACTCCGAACACGCAGGTATTATGACTGCGCGCGGCGTTTGCGGCAAGCGATGTGAGAAACATGAAAGGCTTAATACGTTCTTTGAAACGCTTTCAAGAAGCATTTAATAGAGTAGTTTCGCTGATTCAAAAATACGATGTCATACATCTCATTAACTAAAATTGAATTGACACAAAAACGCGTTTGCTGAAACATTATTTCTCTGATAAAGCAGGAAATAAAACGCTATACAAATAGCGCGCGATAAAATCCCTCTGTGTCCATATTAACTGTCTCCAACGGGCGTATAGGGTTTGGCGATACGATTCTTGTTGAAGGAATCAGCGTCGTCATACATCCCGCGCAGCGAATCGGGCTTGTTGGTGCGAACGGTACCGGCAAGACGACGCTTTTGCGCGTGCTCGCGGGCGAACTAAAGCTAGATTTCGGCACGGTCGAACGCAAACGCGGACTGCGCATCGGTTTCCTGTGCCAGTCGTTTGAAGGCGAATTGCAAGCTGTCGTTATTCATTCATCCGAGATTAAGACAAGTCAGGCAAGAGATTTTGTCGAAACGCCCATACCTATTCATTCGGAATCGCGCACGCTGTGGCAGGAAATGGAAGATGCAATGCGTGAACTGGACGCGTTACAACTCTCGATAAGCGATATTGAAACTCTACTTTCAGGACCCGGTCTTCCGTTTGAAACTAAACAAGCGCTTCTCGGCAAGCTCGGCAACCTACAGCATCGCTTCGAAACGCTAGGCGGATTCAAACGCGAACACCAGATTGAACGTGTCTTGTCAGGCGTTGGTTTTAACGAAAGCCAGTTCGCGCAGTCTATAGCGACGATGAGCGGGGGGCAGAAACAGAAAGCTGCTCTTGCGCGTTTGCTGCTTGAACGTCCAGACTTTTTGCTGCTTGATGAACCCAACAACCACCTCGACCTTGAAGGCAGGCGGTTCTTGGAGGACTTTCTCTTGAACGCGCCTTGCGCCGTCCTCGTCGTAAGCCATGACAGGTTCTTTTTGAACAGAGTCGCGCAATACATGTGGGAAATTGACGCTGAAAAAATATACACATATCGCGGCAACTATGACGCTTTCAAAGTTCAACGGCTGGAACGAATAGATCGTCAGCGCGTTGAATACGAGAAACAGCAGGAGTACATCAAACGAACCGAAGAGTATATTCGCCGCAACATAGCGGGACAGAACACAAGGCAGGCGCGGGGCCGCCGTAAGCATCTAGCGCGCGTTGAACGTCTCGATGCAGTAAAAAACAAACGTACACTCAAACTCGACATAACCGATACAGCTCGAACGAGTCTGTTCGTTGCGGGTGTAACCGAACTTACGCATGCATTTCCGGACAACTTGCCTTTGTTCAACGGACTCACGTTTACAGCGGAACGTGGTGATAAAATCGGTGTTATTGGACCAAACGGCTGCGGAAAAACAACGCTTCTATCAATTCTGGCAAAGAAATTGAAACCCACCGCCGGTAAAATAGAATTTGGCTCGAATGTTCAACCGGCTTATTTGACGCAGGAATCTACCGACCTTGACAGCAAAATACAAGTGATTGACGAATTCAGACGAGTCGCGCCGTCTATGGACAATCCCGCGCTTCGAAGCATGCTCGCCGCATACTTATTTTGCGGTGACGACGCATTCAAAAACGTCAGTGATCTGTCAGGCGGCGAAAAGCGACGACTCACGCTCGGGAAACTGCTTTACACAAAGCCTAACCTGCTATTGCTCGACGAGCCGACGAATCATTTCGACCTGCCGAGCTTTGAAATGCTCGAATCGGCACTCACTGATTTCGCTGGAACGGTTATAATGGTAAGTCACGACCGTTCGCTTCTCGATGCGGTTGCGACGAAAATCATGGCGTTCACGAAGGACGGTGTGATGATGTTCGAAGGAAATTATTCGGATTACATCGACGCTACGCGCAACGAAGCGTCAACAGTCAAAGTAAGCGCGCTCGAAGACCGCACCGATGACTCGTTAAGTGATACGGACAACGAAAAGAAATCTGGTATCCCTATGTCTTCGGAACAACAAACGTCAGGCGCAATGAATTCCCTTTTGAACTTCGACAAAACAATTCCGGCGTTTTTAAGCGAGCCTTGCTCGGACGTGTCCGATCGCCCGCCTAAAAAACGTAAGTCCGACGAACTCGTGCGCAAAAAGCAGCGCGAAAAACTCGAATCGCTTCTGCGCGATGTAGAGCAGATGGTGAGCGACGCTGAAGAAGAGTACCGTAAATACGTCGCTCGCATGGGACGTTCCGAAGTGACGTCCGACTATGAAAAACTGACTGCTCTTACCGACGAGATGGCGCACTGCGAAAGGCGCATCGCAAGCCTCTATGAAGACATTGAAAGGCTTATGGGCGAAATTGAGGAATTGAGCTGATATAGCGCATCAATTGCGGATTCTCAACATCTCAAGCGGCCGCCTTCCAGTGTACATTTACGACCATCAGATCTACGAACGTGTCAAAGAACATTACTTCGTCGAACTGCCGAACCCTATCGCCTTTTTCAATACGCAAGCGGCAACATACTTATGCTCTACGAAAGCGACCGTCAGGGCAGCGAGTAAGACGACTTCAAACCGGGTCATGAAGTTAAGGATATGCCTGTGCTCACTCCCGATAGCACTGTCGCAGGTGCAGGCACGGATAGCGGCTCTAAAGACAGGGGGGACACTGGCACTGGCGACGCTGCCAAACCCGGCGAAGGCGCAAGACCGCCCGAAGGCACAACCCCACCACCGCCGCCGCCAGCTAAGTGAGTAAGGATATGCGCGAATAGGTCATACGAATAGCAATCCTAGCTCCTGTGAAATAATCTTCTCCGTATAGGCTCTACATCTGTCGAGTATTGAATCAAGCGATCCCCATGGTCTATCTGAATACGAATCGAATAATTCTTGCGGAACGATTAGATATTCCCATTCTCTTGGTTGCGATATTCCTTCTGGTGGATCAATCGTCGATGCCTGTTCGCACCATGCTCTGGCGGATGCTGCCTTTAATCCGACATTTTCCGCATTAATATCACCCTTGGTCTCAAGGACGTACATCTTGTCGCTACACTTAACTATAAAATCTGGATAATAGTTCTTTTCGATTCCACCAACGTTCCTGTATCGAATAGTAAACTTATGTGTGTTTTCGATCATTTTGCAATACGCTTGCACGTCGACAGACGGCTCAAGAACCTTTTCGATAAAGTTCTTTTCGAATCCTCCTCCTCGATAAGCCGTCGGCAACAGCGGATATAAACACTTTGCTGCCGTGACTGCCGTTGTTTCACGAACATTAATCCTTCCGAAATCCGAAAGTAATTTCCAGTTACCTGATGCCTTGAACACAATTTGCCCTAATAGTTTTTTAACTGCGTTTCTTACTTCTTCGACAATATGATTGTGAACCAAAGTAAAATTCAAAACGGAGTAGTTATCAGGGTCGCTGAAATCAATCTTCATTTTGAACAATCGAGTTGAGACGTACTCGTCTATAAGAGCGGCAATCTCCGCTTTCTTTCCCGTGAATAACTGAAGGCTTCCTTCTGTTGCAACCGCTGTCGCAGTCATGGACAGGAAGTAATCAAAGTCGAAATATTTGTTTGGGAATCTCCAAGTTTGCGTAACTTTTCCTGACGGCGCGTGCGTTTCATCAACTGCTAAATTCTTTGCATAATTCTTTATCACGCTGAATGGCTGCGCATATGGCTTCAATTCCATAACGTCAATTCGGCTGAAATCGGCAATCGTGCCTGTTTCGTAATACTGATAAGGCCATGCTAAATCGTATTGACGTCTGTCCGGACTAGCCCAAACGGGAATTACATCGCCTGTTGTGGCTACCTGCTGACTGTCGCCAAAAGCAATATTGAAACCTTCGCTTTTTAAGTCGGTATAAAACTTCTTAAACTGCGGATGTTCGACAACGAAAAGAAAATCGAATGCGTTGCTGGGTCGTCGATTACTTCTGATTTCCTGAACCGCTTCAACCTTTGCTCTCCATATTTCGGGATTCTCCCACTGGTGAAACATCTGCCTTAATCCACGTCCTACAATCTGTTCCAAAAGTAAATCCGCTTTGGCAGACCTTAATACAACGGTTACGCAAATATTGTCTTTGTCAAATCCCTCACGCAACATCAGAACAGATAAGACTATGCAAAGCGGATTTGTGTTATCGTCAATATCGTTCAACCTTAATCTGGCTGTTTTAAGTTCAGCATCAGGCAATTCGGAGTGAATCATCAGAACTTGCTTGTCATTAAACAACTCGCCGCTTGAACAAGAAACTGTAAATAAGTGCTTCCGCACCAGTTCTGCCGTATCGGTATCTTCACAGAGAACCATCATAACAGGTTTCTTTTCAATCGCTTTGTTCTTAAAGTCTTGTGTAAGCTGTTCAAGCTTCTTGATTCCAATATCCAATAGAATTAATTGATCTGGCGACAGCTTTTCGACTTTCCCACGTTTTCCGGGCAAGTTATCCTCTCGAATTGATGTAACCTTTAATTCCATTCGCTGTGCGTCACCCGCAAGAGCCTGCCTTTCCTCAAGGAAAAGCTGTTTAACGAGCATTTCATTCATAGCGCTAAGCAATGGATAGTCATAGACGATATGTGGAAAGTATTCTTTCTTTTCGGCGCTTCCAAAAAACGGTGTTGCCGAAAAATCGAGTTGCATAAACAAACCCTTTTTTTTGCCGTGAACTTCCTTAAACTTGTCGTGTAAATCTGAAACATACTTTCGCCAGACAAGCTCATCGCCTTTTGCCGTCTTTTTGCCATGAACGTGATGTGCCTCGTCGTTCAAAATAATCAAGTCCGGAAACTCCGTCAGCTGATCCATAATCACTTCGCCGCGAGGCGCGTCTTCAACATCTTCTCCCGTCAAGTCTTCCCACATGCTCACAGCACGCTTACGGACTACAAACTGATGCCAGTTTGTAATGAACAAAAACGGCCCATCTGTAAGTGTTGTATTAGCTCTAACGTTGTCTGGTTCGTAGATTTCAAGGTGAAATCTTCCTCGCCACTCTGGTGTATTCGGCATGAATAATGCACGATTGAAATCGGCAGATTCGGGATTGCTTCTTTTTCCTTCCTTATCCTTCTTCCCAAGGAATGAATCGAGAATTCTACTTCTTACTTCAAGTCCCGGCGTGACTATCATAAACCTGTATGAATACCTTCCGGGTCTTTCACCGTTAAGCGCATTGAAATACTGCCAGATTAGAAGCGCTGTGAGAACCCATGTTTTG
>CAZRQJ010000031.1:5543-7971 GCA_964602075.1 uncultured Planctomycetia bacterium | reverse complement strand
CGTTCCCGTCGCCATTTTCAGGCAATACTTAGGAAACTGTATTTCCTCAATATCCTTAATCACATTCAGTCTGTTTGCCAGAACTTCCGGAGCAAGCATTCCATAAAGCGCAAGCGGAGTTAATTCCTGTTTTTCCTCTTGCAGGTGGTTTTCTGCAAGAATTTCATGGCAGTAAATTATCGTTTCAATGGCTTCTTTCTGCGCTCTATGAAAGTAGAAATCGTCGTCGAATTCGCCTTTAAACCAGTGTTCCAGTAAGTATTGCGTAGTCTGTGTTGCTCCGTTGTACCCTTGGTCCGCCCACGACTTAACCTCACCCGATAACGCCTTAGCCAAAGGCATCATGTTATAAACGTTTTCCGTTAGTTTAGTCATATCATTACCTCAAGTTCAGTTCGACTGTTGCCGATGCGTCGTTGCCGAAAATGTCAACGATGCGAACGCATACTGTATAGACTCTGCCTTTCTCAAGTTCGCCTAAAGCCTTCGTAGAAACGACTTTCGCCTTCTTGCCGAATCCGCGCATATCCTGCCATTCGCTTTTGAAAGTAAATCCATCATAATCCCAGTCAACAGCCCAGTAATCTATTAAAGCCGCAAAGTTGTTCCTGACTATCTCGCGAAGTTTCGTCTTTTCATTATCGTCTTTTACCGGGAAATCGAAAACCGTATATCTGTCGATAAGGATTTCTACTTCGTATTTGCCGCCCGCGATAGGTTTTGCTTTTGCATCGCCAAGTTTAAGATAAGGACGCTCGAAAAACTGCACCTTGTCAGCAAGTTTTTCAAGCTCTTCTTCATTTTTAGCTTTTTTCAAATACTCGTAAACATCGGGCGGAATCATTCTCGTTTCAAACGTAGTTTTGGGCCAGTCTTTGCTTCCGCGTTTCCTCTGGTCTAACGCTTCTTTGAAATTCGGCTCGTAGTCCCAAGCAAGAATGACGAGTTTCTTATATCCGCTTCCGTCGAGCTTGGATGCGATTCTTAAAAGTTCGTCGGTTTTCTTTGCCGTTACCGGTCTGTCTGGATAACCTACATAGACTAGCAGCGGATTTCCTTCGTCATCCACTTTAACTCCCAAATCGAAATAGTCTTTTCGCTGTTTTGCTCCATAGAGCTTCATTATTATCCGCTGCATTTCCTTAATCTTTCCACCGTGCAGATAGATCATTTCACGCTGGTAATTGCCTATGTTTTCGACTAGAAACGGCTTTGCGTCTTCTTTTACGAGTCGCGAGCGTGCAACCTGCACCCCCACTTTGCCAAGCTCGCACCCTATCCATCGCCTTCCAAGCTTCTCCGCTACAACCACCGTCGTCCCGCTTCCTAAAAAGAAATCAGCCACGGTGCCGCCTGTTACGCATAGATTATCTATAATTCTCCCAAGTAATGCCTCGCTCTTTTCAGTATTAAACTTCGATGTAAATGAATACGCTACAATGTCGAGCCACAGGGTATCCAGAAATTTTGTATCAGAAGGTGCTACCCAATGTTCTATTACGCCATTTGGAGATTTTCTAATAAACTCCAAATCACCATCGTTCTGTTGCCAATACTCAAACAAGCTGATTTGTTTTAAACGCGATTTATCTTCAAATTCAATATAATTCTTAACTGCTCGAGTCGCTCGTTCTTCGTTCCATTTCCATTGTCCTGAATTCGGTTTCACACCTAGTAAAGAATATCGCATTGTTGGACGATCAGCATTATTCCAGAAACCTTTCCAATAACCTTCAGGATGCTTATTATCACTTTTTAAAACAAATACAGGTTTAAAAGTAGTTTGTTGTGCTTTTGTGTACAGAAAAATAACATCATGCCCTTGCGGATAACTTTTTAACGTCTCAAATTGGTATTGTAGATTCTTGTAGACTCTTTTTACGATTAGTTCATTGCGAAAATTATCTTTTCCAAACACCTCATCGCAAATAGTTTTAGCATAATGCGATACATGCCAATCAAGGTGAATCATGAACAGACCATCTTCGGCAAGCAAGCGGCGCATTAGGTGAAGGCGCGGATACAGCATGTCCAGATAGCTGTCGGTCCCCCCCGTCCACGTGTCCTTATAAGCTAGCCGTTCGATTACGCTCGGCTCTTTCGTTACTTCTTCGCCTTCGAGCGTGATTTTGTGCGAATAATCGGCTTTGGAGTCGAACGGCGGATCGATATAGATAAGATTGATTTTGCCTTCATAACCTTGAGAAAGAAGCGCCTGCATCGCAAGAAGATTGTCGCCCCAGATAAGGCGGTTCATTTTCGTTTTGTCGAAGTCGTCTTCTCCAAACACTCTATCCTTAAACGACAACGGCAACTGCTGAAGATCCCGCTTGGGATTAGGCACGACGATTTCAGCCGTTTGAAATTCAATGTCCTTGGCGTTAGGTGCTCGCCGCGGCTTTGTATCCCAGACAAGCTTAACAGAATC
>CAZRQJ010000031.1:0-5533 GCA_964602075.1 uncultured Planctomycetia bacterium | reverse complement strand
TTTCCAAAACCTTCTCCCCTAATGTACGAAATCTGTTTTCAAAGAAACTCCCATTATACCAAACTCTCCCCTTTCGCCTTTTCCACAAGCGGACGCGGAACTTCTCTTTGCACGATATGCCAGTTGAACGTTTCGGCGGCGGCGCGAGCAAGCGATTCGCACAGGCGTTCGACACCGACTGGATAACCCATTTCACGCAACCCCGCAACAAATCCGCGATGGGGTATGTCGGGGCGGTTTGGCGGCACTTTAAGATAGCGTTCCATTCGTGAAAGCTCGCTCGTCAAAAGCACTGTGCCGTGATGCAAAAGCGCACGGCTTTTGAACCGAGCCGCATTGCCGCTGATTTTAATACCATCGACCGAAACGTCACTCACGCCCGTGCGTTCAGCATGTATATCGAGATACGCAAGCGCACGCACGAGCACACCCGTGAAAAGCCGAATCGCACTCGTTGGATTCACGGCTGGCAAAAGAGTTTTCGGCACGATAAACGTATAATTCAGGTTGCCGGGATGGTGAATGACCGTGCCGCCGCCCGAATCGCGATGAAAATACGGCACGTCGTCCGCTTCGAGATTAGCAACGTCAATCCATTCGTCGGGCTTGTTGTTCTTGCCCAGCACAACGCACCAGTCGTTTATCCACAGGCGCAGAATGGGCAGCGAGCGACCGTTTTGCACTTCGTCGAGTAGCACGCTTTCGAGCTCTACCGACGCGCGCGGCTCAAGTCCATATGGCCCGCGATAGAGATGAGCCTCTTGAGTATTCAGATTTTTCATCGGCATAATTTTATATTGTTTTCTTAGTTAGATAATCAAAGATGTGCTCTAATGTGATTGATGTTAGGAAGCCTACGCTACGTCGTTGCTCGTTTTTGATCCAGCCGACGTCTGATAAATCTGCAGAGCAAAACAACTGCGAAAATGGCGAGAATGCCAGCGGCTACTGGGGCGAATATCGCGAATATTGAGCCGAGAAACGCAAAAATATCCTCGCCAATTGACAGAAAGACGTTTCCCGTTCCCGCCGTCACCGCTGTACTCGCCATTCTAACGCCAGCCTTGCCAAGATGCACAACTGCCGCTACGCTTCCGCCAGTGATAAGACCGAGTGTTGCGGCGAGCCACGGGTCAAATTGAGACACAAGTCCAGCAGTTACGATTGCCGCGGCGATTGGTTTAACCTAGATAGCCGCTGAATCGAGAAAGTTATCAACAACGGGTATCTTGTCCGAAAGAATTTCCAGCGCTACCGCCACACCGAGCGTTATCATCGCCGGAGTGGAGTCGAGCCAGCTGAACGACGGATTAAGCGTGAGCAGGTCGTAATGCGCCGTAAGCGAAACGACGAAAAGCGGCAGAAACGCCCGCAGTCCGCACGACGCCGCAAGCCCTATGCCCATCAATAGCGGGATTACAAGCGTACTCACGTAATCTATATCCATAACCGCCTCGAATTATACACTCAAATGTTGGATATGCAGGTGGAAAAAATAGTTCCATTGGATTCATGAAATCAAGTGTATGTGTGTTCAATAAAACGTTCTAATCGTGCGACCAAGATGAGCGAGCAAGTTTTACTTTTTACGGCTCTTGCTGGACTGCGCTCCTAAAGCTGGCAGAGTGGAAGCGAATATATACAGTGTGTCGTTAGGCTGTGATTGGTGTGAACCAAGGGGAAGATCATGCGGAAAGGACGGAAGTTCACTGGCGAGCATGAATTTTGAAGATGCGCTCGCTTATCCCCTTTCGTTTGCCTTCCTTATGCGGCTGCGAACCTTGTCCCAAGACTCCGTAATCAGGAAACTCTCGCGTGCGTTTTTTACCATTCGTGTGAAGCGCGGCATCGGAACTGTGAATGTGAGTGTGTTTTCGGGGACGCACGGGCGAGCGCTGACATCGAACATTCCGATTATCGAGCGCGGATTCTCTCTTAACAATTCGTGCATCGCCCAAAAAATTATCGCTCCGCAACCCGCGCTGAACGGCGCGATAACTGATTCGTGCGTCGCTTCGTCGTAGCCTGAAAGCGTGAACAAACCGCTCATGACGTCCGGCGTTGCGAAAAACACAAAGGCTAGAGGTTCATCTTTTTCCGTGAGAGCGTCGGCGCGTTTGAAAACGATATACTTTGCAGGCGCGCTGAAATGAGGTTGATTCCTCATGAGTTCCATAACAGTTTCTGGGTCTTTTTTATACCGCTCGCCTTCCATTTCGCCCGGTATTCCGCATGACAGAAAGTATTCGAATTTCGGGTGTAGCCCGTCAGAGAATCCGAGGTAACGCTTAGCTCCACCGCAACCAAGCACCATATCCTCGAATGCGAGCGTCGCGCCGTTACGCGCCTTTGCAAGCTCGCCTATCAAACAGCTCCAATTGCCCGAAGGTTTGGAAATCGGGACGCCGTTCGTTTCGCTAGTGTACCAGAACGCAACCGGCAACTCTGCGCCGGGGAAAAACTCCGACCATACGCCTAAAAACTCGTCACGCAAAATGATGTTCATATAAACTCCATTCCGTAAATGCGGAAACTAATAATACCCCAGCGTCACCTGAACCGCTAGACAATAAGGTTGCCGTCGAGGTCGGCGATCGGCTCTGCCATGTTGGTGTTCCAGAATGCGACCGCCATTCGCATCGTCGAATGCGCATAACCGATGTTGCCGTGCGAGTCGAGCATGATAACACCTGCCATCCCCCCGATGCGTTTCAACATAAACTTTACCGCAGAGTTCGCCGCGTACTGTACATCGCAATGCTGTTCAAGCTGCGCTATCGCCCGCCCTGCTAACATAGCGCGAATAATGTCTTCGCCGATGCCAGTAGCCGCTGCACCGCCGATTTCGTTCATCGCGTATAATCCGCAGCCTACGAGCGGTGTATCGCCGATGCGTCCCTTCGGCTTGCCGCGAACGCCGCCTGTTGACAGCGCAGCCGCGATAAGTCCGCTCGCATCGCGAACGACCGCGCCCACAGTGTCGGACGGCGATTCGTAGTCATCGGGACTGGTTTTATGAGGCGTCAAGACAAGTCTGTCGTAGGAATCGTTTTCCTCCGCCGTTTCCGCTTCAGGTTGACCGGGCGCGAGCGGCGATACTCGAGGCGGCAGTCCGCTGTCGTCCGCCGCGCTTCCTGCATCGAGAGCTTTCTCTTTCCATTTAAGCCAACGTTCGCGCTGACGCTCGGTTATCATAGACACGGGGTCGATAAAGGGAATTCGCTGCGAGCGAGCGAAATCAAGCGCACCGTCGCCTGCGAGAAGTACGCTCGGATGACGCTCCATTACTAGTCGGGCTAACGCGACAGGCGAGCGGACCACAGCAGGAATCGCTCCGATCGCGCCAGCGGTCATGCCACAGCCTTCCATAATCGACGCATCGAACGATAGTGCGCCGCTTTCGTCCAGCACGCTGCCGTAACCGGCGTTGAGCATCGGCGCTTCTTCCATCGACTGCACGGCGGCGACCGCGATGTCAACTGCGCTTGCGCCTTCCGCGAGCATGCGCGCTCCCATATGAACCGCCGCGATCGTCGCTTTTGAATACTCGACGCCTTCAACGTTGGGTATCCGTCCAGCCCCGCCGTGAACGATGATGGAGGGAACGGAATTTGAAACAGAGCCTGAATGATTACTTATCAAACTACACCTGTAAACATAAAAACTAATCTATGATTAGAAGCGTTGAATAAGCGGTATCGCTCCTAACCTCGTGATTATATTATAACAAAGCGGCTATCGCGTCTCGTTATCTCTTACACGACTTTTTGTCCGTGATGTTTCTTTGCCGCACGATTCTCAAAATCCTATCGTTTGACGCGCTTCGGAATAAGTCAGCAAAATGTTTCACGTAAAACATTTGTTAAGTTTTACATACCGCCAAAGTTGAATGCGCGACACGTTTGTAAGAAGCATTTTTGCAAGAAACATAACGGTTTCGTCATTTGTAATTCGTGTGTGTTCAGCGTTTTGTTGTACGACGGTCTCCGGCGTGTCCTTTGTGATACGAACCGCCGGGGCGTGGTTGTAAATGTAGCGCAGGCTTCCAGCCTGCTTATGCGACGCGAAAAAGATTTAAGGAAGAGTGCGCCGTTTCATGGCGCATAAATAGACGTAGACACTCACTCACATCACCCGGACTGGTACCGTCCCGGTGCCGTGAGCGGAGCGAACTATTTATTAACATTCACGAAAAAATAGCAGTCAAGCGCAACTATTCTATCATAACACCATAAACACCTACGGGATAGGCGGCGGGACGCCGCCAGTCCGGAGTTAGTTAGAGTTTATATTTGTATCTTCATAATGCGGTGTAAAACGCCGCTCTCTTTCCGCGCGTATTGCGTGTGTTTTTACATTCACGTCAAAAATTGCCATGCTACGTGCCTGCGTGTCACAATGGCTACGACCGCGGGAGTCTAAACCACGCATATCCAAACTTCGGAGCGAATCACGTGAGTGATTCCTTATCCCCGCGATACGCAAATATCGCTTAAAAGTGTAGTTGTAAAAGACAGAACTTACGTTCTGTAACAAAGGCGACACTCACGTGCCGCGCTCCAAGTCCGCGCCCTACGCTCACAGCGCTTCCCGTACGGGATATGCGAGTGATGTTAACCATCCCCCATGTTTAGTTCCCCCATCCTCGTAGCCCCGCCATTCCTAGCGGGGATCCTAAGTGACGGTTGAGGCGTTGCCCCGCTGATGTAGTCGGGTGATACGTAAGCCTCGCGGGCGAGTATTCGTCCGAAATATTGATGTACTGTTGACTCGCGTTCGTTTGAAGCTGCTGGCTTTCCACGGGCATAAGTCCGTTCGGTTTGTTCGTCCACGTCGGCGCGGTGTTCGAGTTCGTGTAGTACACACTTGAAACCGTAGGCGTAACGGTTGTAAGATGCCGTCCCATCGCATCGTACGTCTTTGTCCATTCGTTAGCATTCTGGTCGGTATTCACGGTCACCTGCGAGTTGTTGTCGTATTATTTCTCCGTTTAATCAAAATACCGGATGTCGGAGATACATAATCGATGGGTACACTCAATCCCATACCAATCATAGAAGAATGCAGGAAAGTATATCCATCACACAATTCATATGCGTATCTATTTGTATTACGGTATCTACTTGTAGGGATAATTGCATCGACCGTTCGTCCATAACCACCAATTGGATAACTGATAACAAATTCATCATCCTTGTTTTGAAATAAATCACTAGCTAGAAGGTCCTTCTCTTCTAATGTTGTTGTGATTTTCAAACTTTCAACACCGTTTTTTTCTAAAGACAATCCTATTGACTTAATATCATTCAGAATTTTGCTTACGGTACTTTCATCACGGTTTTCTCTTGGTAATTCTGAAATAACGAACTCAATCAATTCCGCAGATACTGTCTTTGCGTAATCACTTAAGAATAAATCTCTGTCATTTTTATATACATGCGGAAGCGAAGGGACATAAGAGTTTCTGAACTGCACCCCTTGAGTTGGACACTTTTAAGCTGAAAACATAGTAGTGTCTTCCGGGCACGACAAC
>CAZRQJ010000030.1:3994-17162 GCA_964602075.1 uncultured Planctomycetia bacterium | reverse complement strand
TTTTCAAGGACTATTTAGTTGATCCCTCAACGCAGTTCGCCGTTTTTTTCATTGACGATCCGGTTGGGCTAAAATTTACAAAACTGACTGGGGCACAAGTTTTAACTTGCTCCCTAAGAGACGATAGAGCCGACATTTATGCTGAAATCAAAGAGCTCACTCCCCGGGGCTCCCAGATTGAACTACTACTCAATGTCTCTAAATTATCCCAGGTATCCTCCGCCTGGCTCTCCCAAACAAGCCGGGCAGTCTTGCCTGTCGGCACAAGTCTGCCCGGCATTTTCAACGTTGCAAACATTGCTATCGCATCTGGTCTTGCAGCAGGACTTGGCATCGATCAAAATGCGATTGCAAAAGCAGTTTCGAGTTTTTCGGGTGTTCCGGGTCGTATGGAGATGATCGACGAAGGGCAAACGTTTTCTGTTTTAGTCGATTACGCACACACACCGGATGCTTTGAGAAATGTTCTTGAATCTGTTCGCCGAATTAGCCAAAAAGGGGGGCGCATAATCCTTGTCGCGGGTAATGGCGGCGATCGTGACAGGACAAAGCGCCCCCTTTGTGGGGAAGTCGCTGCGCTTCTATCGGATAGATTAATTGTAACTAACGATAATCCGCGTACCGAGAACCCTGACCAGATAATTGCTGACATAGTGTCTGGCGTTCCAACTGATCGCAGGAATATACTTGACATCATCCCTGACAGGCGACAGGCGATAATACAAGCTATTTCAGAAGCCTGTGAAAACGATATTGTCGTTATTGCAGGTAAAGGGCATGAGGATTGTATCATCGTAGGTGATGACAGGATTCCTTTCGACGACAGACAAGAAGCGCGAAAGGCTATTCTAAGCGCTTTGAGTCGCAGCTGATTTACATAACGCTTTTACTTTGATAGTTTTGTGTTGGATCGCCGAAAAAGTGAGATCGAGATGCAAAGACTTTCATACGCAGTTGAGGAGCTTTGTGCTGAACTTAACGCGACTTTGATTAAGGGTAATCCTCACGCATGCGCGTGTTCGTTCGATATAGATTCGAGAAGGATATCCACCGAATCGCTCTTTATTGCAATTACTGGTGAAAAGACCGACGGACACAGTTTCTTGTTAGACGCGCACCGCCGCGGAGCGATTGGAGCGATAATCGATAAAGAGTGTTCGTGTTCTGATATTGATGATGAGTTTGCAATTCTTAAAGTCGATTCTTCTAAGAAAGCACTGGAGAAACTTGGAGCGCTTTGGCGTAACCGTTCCGAAGCTGTAGTCATTGGAATCACCGGCAGTGTTGGAAAAACTACGGCGAAAAACATCCTAGCGCATATTCTATGCGAAAGGTTCGATGTGCTTAGTACGCCAGCTAATTGGAATACCGAGATCGGTGTTCCATTGACGCTAGGGAAACTCACATATGAGACTGAAATTGCAGTGATAGAAATGGCAATGCGCGGTCGCGGACAGATAGCTTTATTATCGAATATGGCTCGACCGGATCAGGCGACGATCACAAACGTACGTAGCGTTCATTTAGATCTTTTGGGCTCGACGGACGAGATTGTAAAAGCTAAACTTGAAATTGCAAGCGGATTATCGGAAAAGGGAACGCTTTGGCTTAATCATGACGAACCGGTTTTCTCGCTTCTGTCGAGCTTGCCGCACGCAACTGACGATTTCGCCAAGCGAATATGTTACGACGGTGAGATTCGTTTATTCAGCACAGAAGGAAATGCCGATGTAGTCGCTAATGATATTCAACTTGCCGGTTTGATGGGTTCTACATTTGAACTCGTACTACCCGATTCGCGTGCGCGAGTCGATTTCCCGCTTTTGGGTAAGGGAGCGGTTGCATGCGTTGCAGCTGTTGCGGGTGTGGCGTGGAAAACCGGTATGGATGCGCAGGAAATTGCGCACCGCTTGGCAAGTTTAGAGACCGAATCGGGGCGGCTAGAGCGTAAAGATACCGATTTAGTGGTGATTATTGACGATTGTTACAACGCTTCGACAGATTCAGTGTTGAATGCTCTTGGCATGCTTCGCTCCGTGCAAGTGTTCGACAGGATTCCTGTGGCAGTTGTACTCGGCGATATGCTCGAATTAGGCGATGTAGCCAAAGAAGATCATGCGCGGGTGGGACGCGCTGTTGCCGCTCTTGAACCTGCATTTGCAATATTCGCTGGTGACTATTGCGACGATTTTGTCGAGGGCTTATCGCGGCAAAGTGGATTACCTTACGCAGCAGTGCAAAACGATGCCGCGCGATACGGAGAGAAGTTTATATCGGAACTTATTGTAGAAACTCGTAGATTGCTTCTTGCGACGCCTGATCGTAAAGTGCTCCTTATCAAAGGAAGTCGTTCGGTTGGATTGGACAGATTAGTTAATGCACTAACCGATGCTTATGAATCATCCGGTGGTATTAACAATGCCTGACGAATTATTAATAGGTGCATTTGATTATTCACTTTTACTAATTGTTTGTGCAATTTTCAGTTTTACTGTGTCTTTCATTTTGTTAAAGTACTTACTAAAGATAAAAGCGTTTCAGCCGTATCGCGAGCAGGGTCCCAAAAGCCACTTCCTAAAAGGCAGCATTCCTACCGGTGGCGGTTTAGTTTTCATTGCAGGGTTGTTTATTTATTGGTTGGTTCAGCTTATCCGCTATTCAACAAGCGATCTCGAAGGTTCATTATGGCAGATTCACGATTTCAAAGTTCTGACAGTCATCACTTTCGGCTCGATCATTATGGGTTTAATCGGCTTTATTGACGATTTGATGAAACTCACATCCAAAGCCACGATCGGGCTCCCCGCCCGGTATAAGTTCATACTCCAACTCCTCGTTGGAGCAATCGCATCTTATCTCCTTACCCCGGAAAGCTCTCGGCTTGTCCTGCCATACTTAGGTGCAAGTCGGGAGCTTTACCTTCCGTTAACGATTTTTATCGGAATGATCCTATTTTCAGGTGTTATCAACGGAGTAAATTTCACTGACGGTTTGGATGGGTTAGCAGCAGGAAACGCGATCGTATCCTTGATCGGAATAAATCTTCTAAGTGTACTTTTTGGAATTCATCTTGCAGGCTTATCAGTTGTGGGAATTGGGTTAGTGTTAGGTTTTTTTATTGTGAACCTCAAACCAGCTTTCATATACATGGGTGATACAGGCAGTTACACATTAGGAGCGTTTATCGCTCTCTTGACAATAGCGGGAGGTTTGCATGTGTATTTGTTATTGTTCGGCATCGTATATGTAATTGAAGTTTTGAGCGTGATTCTGCAAGTCGCAAGCTATAGGTTAATAGGAAGACGTATGTTCTTAATGTCGCCCATCCACCATCACTTCGAGTTGAAGGGGTGGCGCGAAGAGTCGATTGTTACAAGGCTATGGTTGTTTCAAGCAATTTGTACCGCCTTTGCGGTTGCGCTTGCAATATAATTCTTTAGTTTAGCGGTAACTTGCATTGTTGAGGCTGATTATGGACGTTGCGAATAGACGAATAGGCGTTTACGGTTACGGAATAACCGGTGAGGGTGTCGTTAAGGCGCTGCTAAAGCGCGGGGTTATTCCCACAGTTTTTGATGATAATAGGACTGACGCAACTCTTGCGAAAATTGAAAAACTCGAACCTAATCACGACATTCGAGCGCACTTAGGCGAATGGGATTGCGAAACCCTGTTTCGTGAGTTAGACCTGCTAGTTATCAGCCCAGGAATTAGAATTGACAACCCCAAACTAGAGTGTGCCAGAAAGCTCGGTGTCGAAATCATTAGCGAAATCGAGCTCGCTTGGAGAGTAGGGCAGGGAACGGTAATCGCTGTTACTGGCACAAACGGGAAAAGCACAACTACTGTGTTAGCAGGTAAAATTTGTGAACGCGCTTTCGCCGAAAGAAAAAGCAATGCATACATCGTAGGGAATATTGGCAAACCATACATAGACATTGCTTTTGAAACAAGACCAGAAGACATCGTTGTTGTCGAGGTGTCTAGCTATCAATTGGAAGCAATGCCTAAATTCCATCCACATATCGCAATATTTACGAACATAACGAACGACCATCAGGAGCGGCATGGGACTATGGAAAATTACGCGAATGTTAAACGCTCTATGGTAGAGAGGATGACTGCGAAGGATTACGTCATATACAACTTTGAAGACGAGAATCTTCAACCGCATTTGTTTCCAAATAAGGTTTCGCAATTTGTAGCGTTTACCAGTGCGGGTGGCAGTTATCCAGAAGTCGGCGCATGGTTGGAAAATGGAGAAATTCTGGTCAACCTTGGTAAGAACGTAATCGAGCGATATCCGCAATCTATGATCAAGCTTCGCGGGTTGCACAATGTTGAAAACACAATGTGTGCTCTTCTGGCAGCGCGATTAATTGACGTAAACGCAGGAACGATAATCGAAGCAGTCGAGATGTTTGAAGGATTCCCGCATCGCATTGAATTTGTGAGAGAATTATCAGAAGTAAGATGGTACAACGATTCTAAAGCCACCAATCCTGAAAGCACAATCACAGCGCTACGCGCATTTGAGGAGCCGATCGTGCTTATACTGGGCGGGCGCGATAAAGGCACTCCGCTTGACACAATGTGCCGTTTGATTAGACAAAATACTGAAAAAGTGATTCTGCTTGGCGAAGCTTCTGACCGATTCGATGAAGCTCTAAGAAGTATTGGCTTTGGAAACATCGAGCGAGTTCAGTCGCTTGAAGAAGCGGTCAAGTCAGCAAGAAGAGATGCGCGTCCAGGCCGCGTTGTTTTGTTCAGTCCCGCTTGCGCTAGTTTCGATATGTTTACTAGTTTCGAGGCGCGCGGCAACATTTTCCGTCAGCTAGTTAAGAACTTACCGGAGGCGGGAGTATGAGTTTGGCGAGGGCAAACAGACGTATTCACGACAATACAAGGTCAGTATCTTCAGATGAGATTGCGGATGGCATTAGGCATCATGCAAATTATGTAGTGTGGTTAACGATCGGCATTACAATTTTAGGATTGATAATCGGATATTCCGCATCGGCAACGGAGTTGATAAGCAGAGGATTAGCTCCGACTAGTGAGATATTGAAAGAACTTGAATATACAGGCTATGCTTTCGGATTGCTTATTTTTACAGTCAGGTTTTCGAGATTTGCTCCGAACGCAAAAGGGGCTTGGTTGTATGTCGGCGTTAAAACGTTTTTTTGGATTAGCATTGTATTGGTCACTCTTCTGCATTTCACAGCAACTGACGTGAAGGGTTCATCTCGTACATTGGATTTCGGTTATGTTCACTTTCAGCCTACCGAATTGGCAAAATTCACTATTGTTGCATATCTGCTTTACTTAATGCTCGTTGAACCTAGTCTCAAAGGAGTGCCGCTTGAACTTAATTTATTGTTTACGAGAGTTAGATTCAAATTGCGGTTCTTGTGGGATATAACGAATGACCAGAAAAGGGGTGTTTCTGGTTTGCTTGTGATGGCCTTGATCTTACTGCTGATAGTCTTTCAACCCGACGTTGGAAGTACGCTGTTCATAGGTGTTCTTTCGCTGATTGCGCTTTCTATGGGCGGTCTTAGAAAGAGAGTTATCTTTACAATTGTAGGTCTTGCAGTAGCGATGCTGTTGTACATCATAGTATTCAAGCCACCACTCTTTGCGCATGTCACCGATCGAATAGATGCATGGTTAAATCCCCTTGGCACAGTGACAACAGTGGACTCTTCAGGAGCCGAGGTTGTTGCTGCGCCTAAGGAAAAAGTAACAACTGACGATCAAAGTTACCAAATACTACAAAGTCTAGGTGCAATCGCTAACGGCGGACTGGCAGGACAAGGATACTTTAGAGGTGTTCAAAAGATAAACCGTCTGCCGGAACAAACCAACGATTTTATATTCGCTGTAGCCTGTGAGGAGCTTGGATTTCTTGGAGCGCTTTTTATAGTAAGTTTGTTTGTCGCTCTGTTATACAACATGACTCAAATTGCAATACGTATTCGAACCCCGTTCTATTCGGCACTAGTTTTTCTTGTTGGATTTGCTATATTTACGCAGGCTTGCATTAATATGGCGACAGCTGCGAACGCAGCTCCAACAACAGGCATTAACTTGCCTTTGATCAGTTTTGGAGGCACTTCGAAACTAGTTACTCTTACTCAAATAGGAATTGTTCTTGCAATAGCTCGTACTTTCAGTACTTTCGAGCGAACGCGCGTTCAATAGTCATGTATTTTCTAAAGAGGAGGTATTCTTAGTTTCTTATCTAATTTCGAGCTTCCTAGTGGAAATATTGAACGAAATGAAATAAAATAAGCGGTTATCTTTTGTTGTGCTAGAGGAGTTATGGTTCTTACCAATAGAATCAAACGGATTCACTTTGTGGGCGTTGGCGGCGCGGGCGTGAGCGCGCTCGCAAAACTAATGGCATCAATGGGATATGAAGTAAGCGGTTCGGATTTATCGCAAAGCCAGATTACCCGTCAACTTGAGCAATACGGTGTCAAAGTTTTCTATAGTCATAACGCTGCGTATATCCGCACAGCAGACCTTGTGATAACTTCTACAGCAATTTCAAATGACAATGTAGAAGTTAAAGCTGCTATCGACATGAATATTCCTCGCTTAAGTCGAATTGAGTTTCTTAGTTATCTTATGAAGGGTAAGTACGGAATTACGGTTTCTGGCAGTCACGGGAAAAGCTCGACCTCGGCTATGATCGCGTATATTTTCTTCACTGCTGAAACAGAACCAACCTTCGTCGTAGGTGGGTTGATAAATGGATTTCTCGGCAACTCGCGATTGGGAAAAAGTAAGTATTTCATTTGCGAGGGTGATGAAAGCAATAATAGTTTTCTTGAATTCGACACAAAAGTCGGAGTTGTTCTAAATATTGATGACGATCACATCGATTTTCATAAATCAATGACCAACTTACAGAACAGTTTCATCAAATTCATAAACAAGCGCGAACCCGATGGAGTCACTATAGCTTGTATGGATGATGCTGGAGTCCGTGAAGTTTATCCAAAACTATCGAAGCGACTGATTACGTACGGTGTTGATGCCGAAGATGTCGATTACAGGGCAAAGAACATTCGTATTGATGATTTCACGACAAAATTTGATGTTGTGCATAAAACACGAGGCGACATCGGTTCGATACTTCTTCGTTTTCCAGGTAGGCACAACATTTTGAACGCGCTAGCTTCAATAGCAGTGTCCGAATTTTGCGGAATCAGTTTTGATAAAGCAGCAGTTGCATTGGAAACGTTCCCTGGCGTACACAGAAGATTTGAGCGACTAATAGAAACGAACGAAGTTATTGTTATAGACGATTATGCGCACCATCCAACAGAAATATCCGCTCTACTCAAAGCAACTCGCGCAATTAATGGCAGACGCATACGCGTTGTCTTTCAGCCGCATCGCTACACCCGTAGCAAGCTAATGGCTACTCGCTTTCCTGAAGCATTTGACAACGCTGATGAGATAATTTTGACAAATCTTTACGGCGCTGGGGAAGCGCCGATTGCTGGAATAGGAACTCGTTATTTGTTTAGGTTCTTTGAAGAACGCTTTCCTGCAAGTCGAATCAAATTGATTGAGGATTCGACTGAAATAGTGGATTACTTGAGGAACACACTTGCCGCTGGAGATATCGTTTTGACTATTGGAGCAGGTGACGTCTATAAAATCGGCAACGCGTTGAAGGAATTTATTGAGAATGCCGATGTTACTATCGATGGTTTTTTTACGGAGAGGGTTTACGCTCATCAGCGTAATGACAGTTATCACATTTAGGATAAGTGTAAGCTACCCGTTTATGAGGTCGGTTTTGTGAGCGACAAGTATTATTCAAGCGAAGATGTGTTAAAGAAGATGGAAGCGCAGGTGCGTCGCTTCAACCGCAAGCTGAAGAATTTGAAGATTGCTGTCATAGCTGGTGGGCCAGGTGAAGAAGCAACAATTTCATTGGAAAGCGGTAAGTGTGTTTATAACGCATTAAAAGCGGACGGACTTGAAGTCGAGCTTGTTATTATAGAAAAAGACATATCGACGATTTTGCGCAAGAGATGGGATAGATTCGACATCATTTTCAATGTGATGCATGGCAGATATGGCGAAGACGGTGCTATTCAAGGCATGTTTGAGCTGTTAGGCAAGCCAATAGTCGGTTCAAAAATACTCGGTAGTTCAGCCTGTTTCGACAAGCAGTTTACCAAGATGCTTTTTGCTCTTTTAGCGATTCCAACTCCTAAATGGTTATATGTACCGTATTTTGAAGGCGTTCGTCCAGATCAGGTTATCGAAAACTGGGTTGGTCCTGCTGTAGTTAAACCTTTGAAGAGCGGTTCGTCAATCGGTGTTGAATTTCTTCCAGATCAGCATGTTTTGCTTAGGGAATTACCCGCATTGGTAAAGAAATTTAGAGGGGTAATCATAGAAGAGCCGGTTTCAGGCAGAGAACTAACTGCTGCAGTAATAGACAGTATCAATCCGATAGCATTACCTGTAGTAGAAATACTGCCAAGGAAAGAAGCGTTTTTTAACTACAAATCTAAATATACAAAAGGCGAAACAGAATACGAAGCTCCTGCTCGTATTACAGGCGGTCAGTTTGAAAAGATAGCCGAATATAGCCTAAGATTTTTCCGTGCTGCGAAGTTAAATTCATATGCGCGTTTCGACTTAATACTTGATTCCGACGGTAAACCTCGTTTTCTCGAATGCAACACTCTCCCGGGATTTACTGAAACGAGTCTTGTTCCTATGGCGGCTTCAGCGTTTGGATTGTGTTACTTGGATTTGCTCAAGTTTCTCCTTCTCGACACGGTGAAGATAACAAGTTATGTATGAGCGATAGATGGACTCATAGCGGTCGCCGCCAGCGAAAAGCTAAAGGTGCAAAGAGTTTTCTGTTTGGCCTGACGCTTGGAGTTATCGCGCTTGAAATTTTTCTTTTGTTGATTGCGATCCTGCTGATTGCCCCAGCTATGTCCGAACGGATGGTTTTGAAGCAGTTATTGATAACCGGGAATAGGTTTTCGGAATCAACAGATATAAAATCGACACTTTCACTGAATCCCGGTGCGCCTTTAATGGACCTTGATTTGAAAAAGCTCGAAAAAAAGCTACTGGAAACTAGGTTTATAAAGTCGGTAGAGATTACAAGAAGTGTAAAACCCTACGGTGACGTGTTTGACGGGACGTTAAGAATAAACGTAGTAGAAGAACGCATTCCAGTTGCTAAGGTTCACTTGTTTGACAGGAAATACTGGCTGTTATCAGATGGAACGTTGTCGGCGGTGTTCAATACAGATGCAAGTTGGAGATTCGATGCTGCGAGACGTTCGCCGGAGATATATTTGTATTCTGTTAGGCAGAAAGATTCTCCCGATATATTGAACGGGTTGTTAGGTGTTCTTTCGGTCCTTTCCAAACGAGCGCACGGTCAAATTCGAGAGATTCGCTTTGACGATTCATCAAACGCTGTTTTGTTCAACAACAGCGGGTTTCCTTTGAGGTTAGTTACTCTTGATAAGCCGGAGATTTCACTTGCAAACATAACCGATCTACTTAGGATGGTAGAATCGGAGAATGGTAAGTACTCTGAAGCGATCTTGGATCCCTTTGGTGAGAATACGTTGAGAATCAAAGAGATAGTCAAACCGTCAATAGTCGGTGCTGGGGTGGTGACTCAATGAGCACATCAACAATGTTCAAAAACGGTTTGATACTTGCTGCGGCATTTCTCGGATTTCTAGCGGTGCTTCCTTTCAAAGCCGATATCAAACGCGTCACTAATGTCGCCGATCCAAGGCAGGAAGCGTTGGTTCAACTCATTGAAGCATCCGAGAACGAACGCAAGGCTTTACAAAGCGAAGTTGACGAACTGCGAACGGAAGTTACCCAATACCAAGCGGACGCGTTAAGCGGGAAGTCATCACTGGATATGGTTCAGTCAAAACTTGTATCAATAGAAAACCTAGCGGGTCTTACAGCTGTCAAGGGACCGGGAATTGAAATCGCTTTATCCGATGCAAGTAAACAAGTTATTGATATAGGGCCAGAATCTTACGACAGAAGTGCGCTTATCATTCACGATCAGGATTTGATGTTGCTTATTAACGAACTGAAAGCTGCAGGAGCTGAAGCGATTAGCATAAAAAGCGGAGATATGGAAGAAAGGGTTGTAGCATCCACTTTTGTGCGCTGCACTGGTCCTACTTTGATAGTTAACAACAAGAAAATGGCAAGCCCTTTCATAGTGAGAGCTTTGGGTGATTCCGATATACTTGCGGCGGCTCTTGAAATCCCTGATGGACTGCTCGATCAACTGCGCAGGTTTGGTATTCAAATCAAAGTAACGAAGGTGAAGGAACTTACATTACCCGCATACACTGGAAGCAGAATTTTTTCATATGCTCAACCGACAGTTCCTGGCGTAAACAGCGAGGTACAGCGATGATACTCGTTGGGGCAATCTTGTTTGGTGCTATCATTGCGTTTTTCCTACCAATCAACGTGACTGGAGACATGACTAACTGGTTGATAGTGGCGTTTTTTTGCGTAGCTGATGCGTTTCTTACAGAATTGAACATATACCTATCACGCGGATCCGGTACGCATATTCTAACCAGAATTCTGTTTAATTTCGTATTTGGCTACTCAATTTTGTTTCTTGGAGAACGCGTCGGGTATGATTTATATATCGTTGTGGTGATACCTTTCGCGATTCGATTGTTGAACAATATGAATTGGCTTAAAGAACATGTAGCGGATCAATTTGGGAACTCTCAAGACAGGAAACCATCGATTGATGCATCTTTGTACGATCGCGGAGGAGATTGTAACTCATAATGTCGAATCAACGTCTAATAGCTGCGGTGGATTTAGGGTCATCAAAAACGGCAACCGCAATCGCGGAGGTTTCCGATACGCGAGGCATTTATATTCTCAGTCTGTCCAGTGTCCCTACGGAAGGCATGGCTAAAGGCGTTGTAAGAGATCTAAAAGGTGTAGGGATGAGCGTCTATCAGTCATTCTCACAAGCAGCTCACACGGTAGGCGACGCTCCTGAAAGTGTGTATCTTTCTATTAGCGGTGCATTGATTGAGTCATTCAACGCGAAGGTCACGATGAAACTTGGTCTTGATAGCGAGGAAGTAACAGACGAGACAATAGAGTTACTACATGATCTCGCAAAGAACCATTCAGCCAAACAAGGCCATATATTAGTGGATGCAGTTCCTCAAATGTTCGATCTCGACGACATCAAAGCAATCAGGAATCCGGTTGGAATGTTCGGACACGAAATCGCACTTAACTTTCACGCTATAACAGGACAGGAAAGTCATATCCGAAACTTAAAGAGATCTGTTGAGCGAACCGATTTATCAATAAGTGGCTTCATACTTAGCGTTCTTGGAAGCGCTTTTGCAGTAATTAAGGAAGAGGAATCTCGCGGCGGAGTACTCGTAATAGATATTGGAGGCGGCACAACAGATATCGCAATATTGATCGATGGTTGTCTGCAGTTTAGTGCTGTCATTCCAGTAGGAGGATTTCACCTGGATAACGATTTGTGTCAAGGTTTGGGCATTAGTCTTGAAGAAGCGATACGCCTTAAGCACAACTACGGACGAATAAGGGGCGACACTGATGATGAAGTTGTTGGTGAATTTGTTGACATCAAACGAATAGGTAAACGAGACTACGAAAAAATTCCAAAAATTGAGATATATAAAATCCTAGAACCAAGAATTGAAGAGATTCTCGATTTAATCAATTCGACCTTGAGGAGTACTAGTTTTTTCGAGTACATTGCTGGTGGTGCGGTTCTCGTCGGCGGTAGCGCAAATATCAGGGGATTCAAGAACGCATTAACTCGAAAGTTAAACGTGCCTGTCCGAGTAGGATACCCTGAAGGATTTACGCATCTTCTTGGTGAGCATCGAACCCCGAGTTATGCAACCGTCTTAGGTATGTTAAGGTATATATCCCAATTACCTGAACCCAAAGTGGAACCTTCAGGGTTCGTGCGCCTTATGATGTCTGGTAAAGAATATTTGAAGGATTTTATTGCCGCTCTGGCTTCAGCTATAATGGGTAAGAGCGGTTCGACTAGAGGAGTGAATAGTGACAGAGATGAAGACAGATCCGACGCTTGATGACTTTTTGGATGAACAATTTGATGGAGCGGCTACGTCTAATTCGTCGTCTTTTAGCAATTCAACGTCGAGCAATTCGAGTGTGTCTACAGGGAGGGAACCTGTTATGAGCGAGAATGAGAGATTCGTTGTCAAAAAATCGGGAGCAAAGGAAAAGGATAAGGAGAAATCGATGGAAGACCTTTTCGACCACGAGTTGCAGGCAAAAATTAAGGTTGTTGGCATTGGTGGTGGTGGTTGCAATGCAATCGACCGTATGATAATGGCAGGGTTGCGCGGTGTCGAATTTATAGCGTTAAACACCGATTTTCAAGCGTTATCAAAAAGCCTTGCCCCGGTAAGAATCCAGATTGGCTCAAAACTCACCAAGGGATTAGGCGCAGGCGGCAATGCCGACATTGGGCGAAAAGCGATGGAAGAGTCGCGCTCCGAAGTGCTTGCTCGCTTAGAAGGTGCCGATATGGTGTTCGTCACCTGCGGTATGGGCGGCGGCACAGGAACAGGCGGCGCGCCGCTCGTGGCTGAAGCGGCAAAAGAATCCGGCGCATTGACGGTTGGTATTGTTACCCGTCCATTCCGTTTTGAAGGACGCCACAGATTGTCATCCGCAATGGATGGAATTGAGCTGATGAAGGAGAACGTTGATACACTAATAATCATTCCCAACGATAAACTAATCGAATTGGTCAAAGAACAGACTTCATTACTCGAAAGTTTCCTGATGGCTGATGAAATCCTGAAGCAGGCTGTGCTTGGCATAAGCGAGCTTATTTTGAAGCCGGGATTGATAAATCTTGACTTCGCTGACGTAAAAATGATTATGTCGAACAGTGGAACAGCGCTTATCGGTCTCGGCGAAGGTATGGGTGAAGGCAAAGCCGTGCAAGCGGTTGAAAGAGCAGTATTGAGCCCGCTTCTCGAATCGAGCATAGATGGAGCGAGCGGAGTGTTGATTAACTTCATCGGCGGACCGGATCTGGGTCTTCATGAAGTGTATAAAGCTGCGGAACTCGTGC
>CAZRQJ010000030.1:0-3956 GCA_964602075.1 uncultured Planctomycetia bacterium | reverse complement strand
ATTCGGCGCGGCGATTGACGACGAAATGAAGGACCGCGTACATGTTCTCTTGCTCGCGACAGGCTTCTCGCCTGCTCGTGTTGCGACAAGCACGTCGAAGCCGTTGATCCGTCGTTCCGAAACCCGGAGTTCAACGTCGAGAGTATCCCTCTTGACGGACGAAGAAAAACGAATGGACATGCGGCCTGAAAAAGATAAGCCCAAAGATGACGACGTTAATTATGACGAACTCGATGTGCCGAGTTTCCTTCGCCGCATCAGAAAAAATTAGCTAAAATGGGTTCGATCAACGATTCAGGAATCCTTTCTACATTGAAACGCAATCTTGATAGCGTTAAAGAAGATATTGAGATTGCTGCTAGAGGGCGCGAGATTACACTCGTTTGTGTGACCAAATACGTTAATGCGGAAATCGCTTCGGCTCTTGTAGATGTTGGCGCAGAAAATCTAGGAGAAAACCGTATAGTTGAAGGCGCGGAAAAGTTTGACTCATTACGCCACTTAAACCGAAAATTCACAGCTCATAACATCGGTTCGGTTCAAAGTAACAAAGCAAATAAAATCCCGGGTGCGTTTGATTGGTGTCAATCTCTATGCAGCGAGAAGGTCGCCGGGATTCTTGACAGAACCTGCTCATCCTTAAATCAGAACCTAAATGTGACCATCGAAGTTAATATAGGTTCAGAGATTCAAAAAGACGGTGTGCTTGCCAGTGATGTAAGTAAACTAGTCGCATTTGTAGTTAATAACTGTCCAAACTTGAATCTACGTGGCTTAATGTGTATCCAACCTATCGCAAATGAGATTGAAACTAGACGCTACTTTTCGAAAATGCGTGTGTTGTTCGAGCAATTGAAAACTCAATCCATTGATTCTCTAAATAATTGGAACACACTAAGCATGGGAATGAGCACAGATTTTGTTTGGGCAATCGAAGAGGGAGCAACGATGGTGCGCGTTGGAAGTCGTCTATACGATGGGGTCGGGGAATTTATTGGAGTACATTAACAGACTCTTTACATATACAGTGTTTACTGTATAATGAGCGAGTATTAACTCTTTGAGTTTGTCGCCTGCCGCCGAGTTTGCCGCCCAACGTTTTAATTTGCTACGACTAATGTCGGAGGTTATCATGGGCATTATAGACAGGTTGATTAGATTAATCAACACTCATTCCGAGTCGGATATGGACGACGAAGACTTTGAACCGGTATATAAACCGTATAGTTCGGAAAGAGTAAAGCATGAATACAACGAACCAAACATGGATAGGATGCCACGTTTCGCATCAATACAGGTTGTCAAGCCAAAGCTCAATGAAAACGGTTATAAGAACTACAGCATTAGAAATTATGCCGACATGCTCAAGGAGCACAATGCATTGGTTCTAGACATCAGCGAAGTTGTTGATTCAAATTTAGAATTTGCTTGCAGACTGATAGATTTCCTTGCTGGAGTTACTTTGGCTCTGGGCGGAATGAGTCGTAAAATTAGCGATAGTCTATTTCTTTTTGCACCGTCGAACTTTATTATTGGCGGAGATATGCAACCGATAGAAGCGGAATACGAGGACTGATTATGTCTTCAGCGGATTCTTTTTCAGTAACTTACCTCGGCGGTGCCGGTGAAATTGGCAAAAATTGTGCTGTTATCGAAGTAGACGATGACTTTTATGTTATAGACTGCGGCATTTCTTTCCCCGACGCTACTACCTTTGGCGTTGACATTATTATTCCTGATTTTACCTATATTTATCGCAATCAGCATCGAATAAAAGGCTTGTTTCTGACACATGGTCACGAAGACCATATTGGCTCCATTCCGTATCTTATTGAGGGTTTCGACGATGAATTTTGGCAGTCGAAAGCGCTAAAAATATACGGTACTAAACTGACTCTAGGGCTTCTTAGAAACAAAATAGTCGAACGGGGACAGATTGATAAGGTAGAACTCATAGAGTTGATTCCTGGCGAATCAATTCATCTCAACGGGACAACGGTGACAGGCTATCGAGTAACTCATAGCATTCCAGACGCAGTTAGCTTAGTGTTCAGAACTCCATACGGAAACATTGTTCACAGCGGTGACTATAAACTTGACCCAGCTCCTGTCGATGGACGACTGACCGACGTGGAAGGTTTGAAAGCGGTAGGTGATGAGGGAGTGCGTCTACTGATGTGCGACATTACCAACGTTGAAAAACCCGGTAGAACGAGAAGCGAGTCTAGCGTCGGACCGGTGCTGTTCGAGATATATAAAAACGCTACGGGACGAGTGTTTACAACGACATTTGCTTCAAACATACATAGAATTCAACAGATTGTAAACGCATGTAAAGACTGTGGTCGCAAGGTCGTATTTGCCGGCAGAAGCATGGTCAAGAATACAATCATGGCTCAAGAAATAGGTTACTTATCTGTTCCAACTGGCATGACGGTTGATATTGACGACATTTCGCGCTATGCACCAAGTGAGTTGTGTATAGTAATAACAGGTAGTCAAGGCGAGCCTATGGCAGCGCTTACACAAATCGCGCAGGATCGACACGCACGCTTAACAATAGTGGAAGGCGATACAGTTGTTTTTAGCGCAAGTCCGATTCCAGGAAATGAGACGGCAATTGAGAGTGTTATTAATGACCTATTCAGACTAGGCGCAAAAGTGATTTGGGACGGTGAGTGGGGCGTTCACGCTAGTGGACACGGGAGTCGTGAAGATATCGAAGAGTACATCGGATTCATACGTGCTGACAACATTATGCCGCACCACGGTCAGCCGCGGCATGTTCACAGGTTCAAACGTGTTTTGGACGAAATGAATGTAGGCAGCGATAGAGTTCTTGCGGCTTCAATTGGAGAAAAGTGGACATTTTATGGTCACGGTTATGAGTTAACTGAATCTGTACGGGCGGGTGTAGTTTTCATTTCAGGCGATACATACGGCGAAATCGGCAGACGAACGATTAAGGAACGTCAGGAACTTGCACGAGAGGGAGCGGTGAGTATCGCAATCGCGCTGTCGCATGATGGTCGTCAAATTTTAAGCGATGTAGTTATTGATCATAAAGGGTTTATTCCGGAACATAGAGATCCCGATCTCTACTCGAAGATTAGAGAAGCCGTTGTATCTGGAGTATCCGGAAATCGTCTTCGCAGCCGAGAATATCGCCTACAGCTTCAAAACAACATTGGGCAGCTAGTTGCTACAACGATAAACGCACAGATCGGTATGCGTCCAAACATTCACGTGCTGATCAACTACATAGATCGCGACAAACCTATTTTGGAAAAGGAATCGTCAATCGGATTTTACGATTCGGGCGATGAGTGATTTGCGTTTGTATATTATTCAATATACTATGTCCGCTCAATTCTGAAACCCAACTCATATTGCAGGCGTTGATATGAAAAGTTTGCCCGATTGGCTTGATCACACAATTTTGGGCCTCGTACAAGGTCTAACAGAATTTTTGCCAGTCAGTTCGAGTGGTCATCTGGTCCTAGCGGAGAAATTGCTAGGTTATCGAGAAGAATCCGCAGGTTTCGAAATTCTGCTACATGTAGCGACTCTCGCGGCGGTTTTCTGGGTCTATCGAAACGATTTACTACGCATGTTGTCAAGTCTGTTCAGCCCAAAAGAGCGGAATAGAAGTGCGATACGTGATCGTGCTTTAGCGCTTTGGCTGATACTCGGCACAATCCCAGTAGTGCTGCTCGCTTTACAGCCGATAAAAGACATATTACCATTGGTTGACTTCGCAGAGAACCTCAAAAACGAGACATATGCAGTGCCCGTTATAGCGGTCGCTCTGATTTTTACAGGGCTTTTAATGTTTATCCTCGATAGACTTAGGAGCGACGATGCATCTACGTTCAGCTGTCGCAGTTGGCGCAGCGTATTCATCGGCACTGCGCAATGCGTTGCCCTTATCCCAGGCATTTCCAGAAGCGGCATTA
>CAZRQJ010000029.1:13603-17443 GCA_964602075.1 uncultured Planctomycetia bacterium | reverse complement strand
GGACGAGATAATCGAGCTACGACGAAAACCGAAGCTCACGAAAAAGAAAGACTAAAGCCTTGACAGATACCTGCCATAATGCGAGTTTTTCTTCTCTAGTTGTATAATTTAAGCGTGACCGCTAATAAAGACACTAATGCTGAATTGCGGATCGCAGAGCTTAAAGAACTGCTAAACAAATACGCAACCGCATACTATGTCTACGACTCGCCACTTGTGAACGACGAGGAGTACGATGCGCTCTTGCGCGAACTTAAACAATTAGAAGAATTACATCCGGAGTTAGTCACTTCCGATTCACCCACGTCAAAAGTTGGAGGCGCGATTGTAAAAGAATTCGCGGAGGTTCGTCATCGCATCCCGATGCTCTCGCTAAATAATGCATACACAAACGAGGATGTGCTCGATTTCGATGAGCGAGTTAACAAAACTCTACAATCAGGATCTTCGAGAGAGTTTACATCGCCATTATTCACACATAATCAACCGATTTCGTATCACGTTGAAGCGAAGGTTGACGGACTAGCCGTAAACGTGGTTTATAAACGGGGAAAATTCACTCTGGGAGTAACTCGCGGCGACGGTACGACAGGAGAAGATGTAAGTCACAACATTAAGACAATTCGATCCCTGCCGCTTCGACTTAGCGAACCTATAGATATTGAAGTACGCGGAGAAGTCTTTTATCCTACGCAGGCATTCGCTGAATTAAACAAACGACTAGAGGAATCAGGCGAGCGCACCTTTGCAAATCCACGAAATGCCGCTGCAGGAACGATTCGTCAGCAAAACAGCGCAATAGCAGCTTCGCGACCGTTGGACTTTTTTGTATATCAAATAGTCGAACCTGAAGAACATGGATTAAATTCGCAAAGCGAAGCATTCAAGTTCTTAAAACGACTCGGATTGAGGGTGAATCCGAAAGCGATTCTTTGTAAGACAATAAATGAAGTGATTGAGGTTTTGGAACGCTGGCGAGCTGAACGAATTGACTTTCCGTTTCCGGTTGACGGTGCAGTTGTCAAAGTGAATGAGCTCTACCTTTGGAACACGCTTGGGGCAACCGCAAAAGCGCCGCGAGCTATGATTGCCTACAAATGGGCGGCAGAGAGTGTTACAACAATACTTGTTGATGTTGAGTTTGGAATCTCCAGAAACGGAATATTCACGCCCGTAGCGTTGCTAGAAACGGTCCTCCTTTCTGGGAGCAATGTGAACAAAGCTACCCTTCATAATCTTGATGAGATCGAGCGATTGGGTTTAATGATCGGGGATACGGTTGTACTAGAAAAAGGAGGAGATGTGATTCCAAAGGTAACAAGTGTAGTTAGCGACCTTCGGAATGACAGAGCGTTTCCAATCAGATATCCGGAAAAATGTCCGCACTGTGCAACAGGATTGATGATAGATCCTACTACTCATAATTTAAGGTGTACAAATTATTCCTGCGCCGGTGCACTGCAGCAACAGATTAGTTATCTGGCAAGCAGAAGTTGTCTGGACATTGCAGGTTTGGGTGAGAAGACAAGTAACAGGCTTGTGGACGAAGGTTTTGTCTTATGTATTCCCGATATTTTTCGCCTGCATGAACGCAAATTTGATTTAATGAGCTTGGAAGGATTTGCAGAACTTAGTGTTGAGAAAATGATTGCCGAAATCGAAAACGCAAAAACTAAACCCTTTTCGCGTTGGTTAGTTTCGATAGGTATTCCGGGAGTAGGCGCGGTTGCAGCGAACGAACTTGCGAAACGGTATAAAAACTTTGATGATCTTCAGAACGCACTGTTCGAAGATATAAATTCAATCTACGGATTCGGGGATGTTATAGCGGCAAGTGTTGTCGATTGGTTTAACAATGAAAGAAATGCTGCAATGCTCAACGAGCTGAAATCTCTTGGCATTAACCCCGTTGCAGATACGCTTGAGTTTTCAGGCAGCGGATTTTTTTTTGGAACAAACATTGTTCTAACGGGCGTATTTTCGGAACTTACGCGCGATCAACTCTCGCTATTCCTAGAAAGAAACGGAGCAAAAATTACAAGTTCCGTTTCAAAGAAAACCAACTATGTAATTGCTGGCGCAGGCGCTGGGAGTAAGCTTGACAAGGCTCGCAAATTTGGTGTTAAAGTGTTAAATCCCGATGAGTTTACTAATTTAGTCAAGGCACATTCCGTGGATTTTACTTTACCCAACGAGTTGGTTAGTGTTGATTTCTTTAGGCGGATATTTTATGAAAAATGATATGGATTTCGATATTGCAATAATAGGAGCTGGCCCTGCGGGAACTGCCGCTGCAATATCGATTCCGCACTCATACTCAATTATCCATTTTGAAAAGTCGTCTTACCCCACCAAGAAACTTTGTGGTGGGCTTCTGACGGAAGATGCACAAAAGCACGTTACTCATTTGACCGCTGAAAAGGCGATCCCTTCCGAAATTAGATGCGCGCCTGTTATGAAACAACTTCGTTCAGTGGATTTCGATTGTGGAATGACAACAGTCATTGATGTCGGCTACGACAACATTGATAGAAATGGGTTCGATGTTTGGTTGGCGAGTTTTGTAAATCGAAAAAATTATCGCCTTGAGCATTCAACTAAAGTTATAGATGTTAAAGGAAGCAACGCAGGTTATGTTGTAAGTGTAGTAAGCGCTAACAAGCAGACTGATTATCGCGTTCGTATTGTTATCGATTGTTCAGGATGGGCTTGTTTCACTGGTAAGTTAAAGAACGCAAGAAAAATTGCTCGCAGATTTGCTCTGCAGTTTACAATAGTGAGCCATGCGCAAGTTAACAAGCCATCTTATTTGCAGGAATACAGAGCGTTTTTCGATAAAACTACGACAGACTGGTTCGGATGGACTATTCCGAAAAACGACGAACTCGTAATCGGAGTAGGTTTTAATCGCAACGGTGAATTAGGTTGCAATATAAAGAATGGTCACAAGATTAACAACATTGATAGTAATGATGTTCAAGAAGAACGCGAATTATCACTCACAAGCAAATTCGCAAAATTCGTTGGCTGTCTAGCAGAGAAGGGTTATATAAAGTTAGAAGATATTCCGGACTATCAAAACAAGGAGACAATTAAAGACTTTTTTGTAAAGTACGATGTCAAAGGATGTCCAATAACATCTCTCACAAGCATCAAGCAACTTAACTTCGGAGAGAATGGAATTTTTGTTCTCGGAGAAGCAGCTGGTTTAGTAAGCCCTTCAAGCGGAGACGGGATTAGCTACGCATTGTCAAGCGGCATAGTAATTGGTAAAGTACTGGAACAGGCTGCTTCGAAAAGAATGCCATCAAAAACAGCAATTGAGCAAGAATATTACAGAAGGTATGCTGATCTATTAGCTTATGAAACAAGGGAGTTGCGTTTCAATGTTCAGAAGGCAAAGATGCTCTCTAATCCTAAAGCGCGTAACGCTGCGTTGTGGTTTTTAACTTGGCACAACGGGAATAGTATGGAGCGTCTGTAATGATATGTTTAGTTTCAATTTAGATTTGCGTTTTTCTACCGAGCATTCCACAAGCAGCGTTAATATCCGAGCCTTTGGGTCTCCTTACCGTAGCGCGCGCACCGAATTTCAGTAGCATTCCACAGAATTCCTCGATTCGCTCTTCAGACGGCTGAACCAGTTTTTTTACCCCGATTTTCTGAAGGTCGTTAGGGTTCAAATGAATTGAATTATAGGGAAGTAGGTTGACTTTGAACGGTTCACGCGCGAATTGCGGTTTCTTGGTAGATTTATTGCCGAAAAAGTCGATAAGGTAATCGGGATTGTTAATTTCTTCTTTGAAGCCCCATTGCGCGAGATAAGCAAGTGCTCTCGCG
>CAZRQJ010000029.1:11566-13549 GCA_964602075.1 uncultured Planctomycetia bacterium | reverse complement strand
CCGGTAGAGAGTGAATAGTCATCGAGGGCATTAAAAATCTCTTCTAATGGCTGCTTTGAAGCGATTGGTATAAACGATCGTCGCGTTGCGTCGTCAGTAAAGTGGAGCGAAAGGGCAAGGTTGTATTTTACTTTCTTGGAAGCAAGCTCCTTGATTTTCTTTGGATAACCAACTGTGCTTAGCGTGATGCGCCTCGGAGACAGATTTCGACCTTGCGTATGAGTAATTATTTCTAGAGCGATTATCACAGACTTTAGGTTGAGCATTGGCTCTCCCATGCCCATAAGAATGAGGTTATCAATAGGTTTCTTATTGAACCTCTCTGCGATCAAAAACTGGGAAACGATTTCTCCAGTTGTCAGGTTGCGATCGAATCCCATATGACCCGTTTGACAAAATACACAACCGACTGGGCAGCCAATTTGCGTGGAGACACAGAGGGAAGAACCATACTTAGAAGAAAGAACTACTGACTCTACTATTCCCCCGCCGTCTAACTCAATCAAAAGTTTTCGAGTTCCATCGCTGCTCTTGATTGAGTCTTTTATGATAGTAAGGTTTAGGGGAAATTCACTTGTCATCCGTTCACGAAGCGACTTTGGCAAATTCGTAACAGCGCTCCACGAATCTATACGGGTGACGTAAAGCGATTCAAAAGCTTGCAAAGAGCGGTACTTTGGTTCGTCAATAGACTTGAAGTATCGATCCCAATCTGCCAAGCATAATCCGAAAGGATCTAGTTTCTTCTGCGGCGAATCAGTTTGATTATCAATCGAATTGTAACCAACCGTCAAATAGTCTGAATCATTCATTAGTTAGTGTGTTTCTGGCTCGACAGGGTCTGTCGCGGTATTATTCTCTTGAAGTTCAGCGGTAGGAGGTAATTCATTTGGGTCTAGAGGTATTTCTTTCGGGAATCCCGATTCGAGAGCAGCATCTATAAATTCTTGCGGTTTCCAGAATTTGCCTTTTGCTGATTCAACTCCGTTTTTTGGGTACTTTTCGACTACTGCCGTGCATTCTCTAACCAAGCGCGGATTGAAATCTTTAATTAGAGATCGAAGCGCTGGGTTTGCACGACGAATCATCATTTCGACTTCCATAAAGGGAGTTTTTCCTTTATCCAACGGATCAACGTTTTCCGGGATTCGAGCCGCCCAGTTTTTGTTTGTGATGCAAATGCTGCGTACTTTGTCTTCGATGATATTGCCGGTCGTAATCAATGAGTCGGTTTCAGTTACGGCATCTTGCATATTGTGGTCTTTGTAGTACTGTTTCATAACATTAGCAATATTGTTTGCCATATAAAAGAAAGATCTATCCATAGGATCGGTCGAACCCATTCTATATAACACACGATACAAAGTGACAAACACTATTGGACCCTTTCGTTCAGCGGCTTCTCGCAATCCACCATTTGTGATCCATCGGTTTATAACTTTATCAAGATAAAACCCATAGTTTCGCTCAATATCAAAGTGAAGTGTCTGTGTTCGGGTAAGAGCATTAGTAGCTGTAAACCAGTTCAGCGATTTTGCAGGGCGCGGCGGTGGTTGAATAAAAGCTGGATAGTCTGTCATTTCGACCGCTTTTGCGAATTGGTTGTAGATATCGACAGCATCTTCCCCAAGACTAATCATAACCTGCGCACGGTAAATGGGAATAAAACTATTGTTAGGATCGTTCTTTGCCGCTAAATCGAGATTTGTGTAGATTCTATTTTTATGCTGGAATCTGCGCTGTTGCGGGTGGATTGCATCGAAAACCGTGAATCCATGACTGGACGGTGTACGATAAAGAAAATCTGCAAGAAGCCAGTGGAATCCGTAATTAGATGGCCAGCGCTTAATACCTTCTTCGAAGCATTCGAGCGCTCTAACCTCGTTTCTTGCCTTGAAAAAGACGGCTGCGCTTACATAGTTACATGCATTTTCGGGACTCATTTCGATTGCTTTATTGAACTTATAACCAACTTGCCAAATC
>CAZRQJ010000029.1:7898-11528 GCA_964602075.1 uncultured Planctomycetia bacterium | reverse complement strand
TGACTCGATTGTTTTGTCGTCCGGGTCGTACCAAGAAAACAGGTTAGTGATTTCTTGTTGCATAAGCCGACGTTCATCATTAGAAGCTGCGTTGTATCGTTCAAGAAACCTAGTATGAACACCGTTCAACTGCCGCCATGCGTCTATAACAAGCGGATCGCATCTTTGAATATAATCTTTCTTTGGGGGTTTTGTATAATCGTCACGCCCCGCAGCCTCGCGCTTATCCGTTAGCAGCTTTGAAGTGCTGCTTGAAGGCGCATTAGAAGAATCAGTTCCCTTGTTAGCGCGCATAATAATGAAAACAGCTGCGATAGCTGCCACCAAAAATAAAAACAATGGGCCTAGCTTCTTCATAAGTACCACCGAAGAGAATTAACAAAGACAGTCAATCATACCATCAGTTGGTTGATTTAACGTTAAAGCGAAGCAAGCGTTTATGCTATAATCCGCCTGTGTTCAGACGGATTAACCTGTTTTCTGTTCGTGTTAATGCCTTAGATGTACTTGGCATCGGTGTTGAATCGTTGATTTCAAGAAAAGCTAAGCAACTTGCTTCAGTTTTATGCGTTTTAGCGTGTTTAATGTTTCTAACTTCCGCTTCGACGGTGATTGTTCAAAAAGGCGCATACGTTCTTCCCGGCAACCTGAAACATATTAAGACCGACGCATTGACGAAAAGTGATTTGAAGTTCGTTGCGATAACGATAGACGACACACCTGACGCTGTTTACACAAAGAAGATGTTGCAAGTTTTGTTAACTCATAGCGCAAGAGCCACGTTTTTCGTGAACGGTCCGCGCGTAAAAGCGTTTCCTGAAACTTCTAAAATGATGGTTGCAGCGGGACACGAAATCGCTAACCACACTTGGAATCATCCGATGCTCACAAAACTAACAGCCGCAAAAGTAGAATGGGAATTGACGAGCACAAACAACATAATTGAGAAAATATGCGGCGTGACTCCCCGCTTTTTCAGACCGCCGTATGGTAGTTTCAACGCGACAGTCACTAAGACTGCTTTGAAAACTGGTCTCGTTCCCTTGCTGTGGAGCATCGACACGCGCGATTGGACTAAACCGGGAGTATCGAAAATACGAAGCACAGTTGCCGAGCAACTGCACAACGGCGCAGTGATTCTGATGCACGGAACTAACGAACAAAGTCCTGCAGCCTTGGATCTGATACTTACCGACCTAGAAAACAAAGGATACAAGACAGTAACTGTCAGCGAGTGGTTTCAGTTGGTGGGCGGCAGCGAAGGCTACGAACTTCAGCAGACTGAAATGTACGAAAATACGCTTGAAAAACTCTACGACAAGGAGCTTGTGACAACTCCAGAAGGTGAAACAATCGAAATTCTCGTTCCGAAAAAGACCGAATTCGATTTGAAACTTGCCGATCTCTCAATTGCAGTTTCCGACTCCGGTCTAAGTATTTACTCGAACTTGAGCCTAGTTGACAGCGAAGTGATGCCTAGCGGTTTAGTTACTTCTGCAAACCAACCACCAAACCTACTCAAACCTAAACACAACGCTGTCGAACTTACGCCTGACGGCAGAACTTACCGTCTCGCTTTAACTGACAGCCTTCAAATTGAATACGACGACTTGTATTATCCGCGACCTAGATTGATTATGGTGCTCGCAGAAGAGGAGTTTTCCGAATTTACACTTGATCAAGTTAAGGATGTATATTTGAGTTTCAGATTTGAAGGTTTAGTTGTTCTTGCCAATGAAAAAGAGTATCAATCCGATATTGTCCGAGAAAAACTGATTGAATTGAAACAATTGAATCCGATTGTAGTTTCTAATTCGACAAGCTTGCCAGTATTCACAATCGACTTTACATCGCCTTTGGTGCAATGTTACGTAGATCTGTTAAGGCAAAAGCGTGCAACCATTGCAGTTAAACTAACTAAACAAGAAACGCCGTCCGATCTGCAATCGTTAACCGAACTCCAAGAGGACTTCCTTCAGTTCAGAAAGGCAACCAGAAATTACACTTACGATATGGCGGATGAACTTCGCTCGCGCTGGAATCTGCCAACAGATATAGAAATAGGCAGGTACACTGGTTACAACATTATCGTTATAACGCTCTTTTCAAGAACAGCGGAGGTATACACAATCAGCGCAAGCGCAAACGATACCCATCTAGAAATCATGTCACACAATGAATCGAACCATGTAAAATATGACAAGATAACGGCAGGTTTGAAAATCGAAATCAACTCAACACCCAAATACATAGTTTATAGATGGGGAGAAGGCGCAAGCGCAACACACAACGCTTCCGGTTAGGCGCGGTCTATGAAGGTTGATAGAAATACTGTATCGAAAGTAATTGAAGTACTAAACGAATCATACACAATTCATGAGCTTGCACGCTTGACCGAGGCAGATCCATTTAAGACGTTAATAGGCGGAATACTAAGCGCTCGCGCAAAGGATACACAAACCGCACCCGTTTGTAGAGAGCTTTTTGCCCGAGCAAAAACCCCACGAGAATTGCTTGATATACCAGATATCGAACTAGTTGATATCATACATTCAATAGGTTTCTATAATCAAAAAGCGCGTGCGATCAGGAAAACCGCATCTATGTTGCTTGAGATCCACGGCGGAAACGTGCCTGATACACTCGAAGAACTTATCAAACTTCCCGGTGTCGGGCGCAAGGTCGCTAATCTGGTCTTGAGTGTAGCATTTGATAAAGACGCAATCTGCGTTGATACTCACGTTCATCGAATAACTAACCGTCTTGGATGGATCAACGCGAAAACGCCGAGCGAAACTGAAATCGAACTAATGAAAATCTCTCCGAAGATGATATGGAAGAAGATGAATCATGTTTTCGTTCGACACGGTCAAGAGTGCTGTCACCCGACAAGTCCATGGTGCAGCAGATGCCCAATTTACATATACTGCGCACGAACAGGAGTTGAACGATCTCGTTGATACACAAAACGTGGTGAAATGGAGAATCACATTCTTCGCTTTCTTAATTTAAAAAATTATTGCATAAAATCGAAATAAAATCAACTTGACCAATTTTAATCGCTTTGGTATCTTGCTCGCTCTGTCGCACGGTAGTTGCGACGTTCTAGGATAGGTTTATGTGTGTAACAGCTGTTATAGGTGCCCAGTGGGGAGACGAAGGTAAAGGTAAGATAACTCACCTTCTCTCGCCGAAATTCGACGCAGTCGTCCGCTATCAGGGCGGTTCAAATGCAGGTCATACGGTAAAGACAGGAGGCAACACTTACAAGTTTCACCTGCTGCCTAGCGGGATACTTCACAAAGGAATCGTTTGTATACTCGGAGCCGGTGTTGTCGTGGACCCGCTAACTATGTCAAGGGAGATAAACGACTTAGAAGCCTGCGAGAAGTTTGAGGGTGAACTTGTTATTTCTACCGATGCTCATGTTGTGATGCCTTATCACAAGCTGCTCGACAAACTCGAAGAAGAAAGGCTCGGTGTTAGCGCGATTGGCACTACTGGACACGGAATCGGTCCAGCTTATTCCGATAAATATCTTCGGATTGGTATAAAGACAGGCGATTTACTGGACATTGAATTACTTAAACAAAAAGTATATTACGCTGTAGAAATGAAGAACGCGCTGCT
>CAZRQJ010000029.1:5986-7864 GCA_964602075.1 uncultured Planctomycetia bacterium | reverse complement strand
CATTCGGATAGTAGAGTTTGCAAAGCCGCTAACTCCGTTTATCCGTAACACGACACCGATTGTACGCGATTTGCTATCAACAGGTAAAAAGATTCTGCTTGAGGGTGCGCAGGGTACTCTTCTTGATATAGATTACGGCACGTATCCATTTGTCACTTCGAGCCACCCGGTTACTGGTGGCGCATGTTTGGGAACCGGAATTGCACCGCTCCGTATTAAACGCGTTATAGCGGTCTCTAAGGCGTATGCGACGCGTGTAGGTAACGGCAGTTTCCCAACCGAGCAGCTCAACAGTGAAGGTGACAGGATGCGTGAAGCGGGTCGCGAGTACGGAACAACTACCGGCAGAAAACGTCGTTGCGGTTGGCTCGATTTAGTGCTGTTGAAATATGCGATTCTTATAAACGGCGCAACTGAACTTGCGATGACGAAGATTGACGTGCTCAACGAATTCGAGTCGATTAAAGTTTGTACAGGCTACATATACAAAGGCGAACACATTAGCGAGGTCGATCTTGATGACGCAATACTGTCGAAATGCACGCCAGTTTATAGGGAACTTCCCGGCTGGTTGAAGCAAATCGGCAATACGCGCGACATAAACGACCTTCCGCGAGAGCTAATGGAGTTTATCGGGTTTGTCGAAGACAACATCGGTATTCCGACGAAAATACTAAGTGTCGGCCCTGACCATGATCAGACAATTTTCAGATAAGTTACTTCGTCTGAAGGAAATACCACAGAACCAGCAACAGGGTTAACACTGCCAAGACGTTGATTGTAAGATAGACAGCTGGAACAAACGGATTGTAAGAAACTCTACCTACGCGTTTAAGTTCGTCGTAAAACTCGTTTCGCTTTAGCAATTTCAATCCGCATCTCACGCAATACTCATCGGAATGAGCATTTTCCATGCCGCATTCCGTGCAGAAGACCGGTTTGCCTAGGTCAACCGCAGAAGCGTATCCCTGCCTTGAACTTTGCGAACCCCCCTTTTGTCTTTGCATGTATCTTGGTATTGAGTCTGTATCCGTTTCGTCTTTGCTGGGGGTAACTTGTCTCGAATAACCAGCCGCTGTATCGCTCGACGAAGTCGAGTCGGTATGTGAAACCCGCTCTGTCGAAGAAGCACCGCCGAGAGTCACATTCTTTACTCGCTCGTCGTTTTCCAAACGCGATAATGCGATCGACATATCTGAAGCGCGTTCATATCGGCCGATCGGATCTTTCGCAAGCGCGCGATACAAGATAGGTTCAATCGCTCTGGGTAGTGACGGATTGTAGATAAGTGGGCTTGCAGGATGAACGTGCGTAATGTTATACATCGTTTGCGAGATGTCTTTGCCTTCAAATGGTTTTTTTCGTGTAAGTAACTCGTAAACGATAACACCAAGGCTGAAAATATCTGATTTACTTGTTATCTTCGCTTTATGGCTGCCAATAATCTGTTCAGGCGACATGTAATTCGGTGTCCCGACAATACTGCCTTCCTGTGAAAGCGTTGCGTCTTCGGAGAGCTTGACTATTCCGAAATCTGTAATAAAAATTCGTCCTTCTTGAGTCCGTACTATGTTAGCCGGTTTGATATCGCGATGAACTATACCGAGTGCATGTATTGCGTCAAGTCCATCCGCAACTTGAAGCGTGATATCCGCAACGTCTGTAAGACTGAAGTGTGTTCCAAGTTCAAGCAGTTCTTTTAAGTTCGTACCTTCGATGAACTCCATCGCTATGTAATGTTTACTGCCATCTCTGCCTGCGTCGTATATTTCGATAACGTGTTTATTATTTACGCGCTCAACAGCTTCAGCTTCCGCTTCGAATCGCAAAAGAAGCTCTTTAAGTTGCGTATCCGTTAAGTTTGCTTCGGTCTCCGGT
>CAZRQJ010000029.1:0-5939 GCA_964602075.1 uncultured Planctomycetia bacterium | reverse complement strand
GTCTCCGGTCGGAAGACCTTAATCGCAACTCTTCGATTATTTATGGGATCAAAAGCTTCATAGACGACCGCCATCGCTCCGCGACCTGCAACGCTGCGAATTTCGTACTGTCCAATGTGCGATGGCAGATTTCCGTTCGATGAATTCAAGACGGTAAATTATAAGCCAGTTTAGTGTGATATTGGGTGAAAGAGAAATACACCGCACAGGAATCGAACCTGTAACCTACTGATTAAGAGTCAGTTGCTCTGCCGATTGAGCTAGCGGTGCACAGATTTTTAAGTATAACACGGCAAGGTAAAAATCGCATTTTGAAGGTTTTCACACGATCTTTTTATAAATCAAGGCGACATCACAACATGATATTGAGAAAGCAATTCACAGTTAGGTTAGCAAGCAACAAAGTGCGTTAAAATTCGCTGTTATTCTCTGGAGATACATATGAATTGGATACCCCCGTTTGGTATTCCTGTGGATTTAAGGAGCGATACGGTTACGAAACCGACGCAATCTATGTATAAAGCAATGGTCGACGCGCCGTTAGGCGACGATGTACTCGGCGACGATCCGACTGTCATTAGACTCCAAGAACGCGTGGCTGAACTTCTGGGCAAAGAATCGGCTTTGTTTATGCCGAGTGGCACGATGACGAATCAGACCGCTATCAAAGTGCACACACGCCCCGGTGACGCTGTAATTTGCGATGAGGGATGCCACATTCTCAACTTTGAAGGCGGTGCGCCAGCGGCTATCAGCGGCGTTGTTTTGAGGACGATTGCCGGCAAGAACGGAGCATTTACTGCACAACAAGTTAGAGAAAAACATCTATCTTCAGAAAACAGCCATTTACCGCGCACAAGCCTTGTTGAGATTGAAAACTCCCACAACAGAGCGGGTGGTGCAATTTTTCCGCAAAACGATGTCGTTGAGATTAGTAAAGTGTGCAATGAGCTGTGTATGTCCCTTCACCTCGACGGCGCGCGGCTTTGGAATGTGTTTGTCGCAACCGGAATACCATTGAATGAACTTGCTGGACCGGCGGATACAGTTAGTGTTTGCTTCTCGAAAGGGCTCGGTTGTCCGATAGGATCAGTGCTTGCGGGAGACCGAGAGCGCATGAAATACGCGCATAGAATTCGCAAGTATATGGGCGGTGGTATGCGTCAATCAGGCATGCTTGCGGGCGCAGCGCTGTTTGCGCTTGATAATCACGTTGAAAGGCTTACCGAAGATCACGAAAAAGCTCGGCTATTAAGCAACGCGTTTGCAGAATTTCCGGGAGTTTATCCGATTAAACCTGACACAAACATAGTAATTGTGGAATTTGACCGCTCAATTATCAATCCGGAACATGTTCGTTCCGCGCTCGACCAACGCGGTGTGCGTTTCTTAACAATAAGCGAGACGCGCGTTCGTCTTGTAACGCATCTCGATATCACAGACGAGGGCGTGAGTTACGCAGTAATGGCGATCAAAGATGTGCTTGGCGGATAAGTAGAAACAAGACGATTGGTATAGAATAGCAATTTGTGGGTATTTTGAGCGCAACTCGTGTAAGCTTACATTGTGATTGTTCGTTTGAGAGTGTCAATTACCGGCATTGTGCAAGGCGTTGGATTTCGCCCGCATGTACACAAACTCGCCGAAAAGTACAAAATTCGCGGATGGGTGCTAAACAACTCTGCCGGTGTCACAATGGAAATCGAACCGCCTGAAGGTAAGGGCAGGGCGCACCTTGTCGAGTTTATTAAAGCGATCGTTGACGAAAAGCCGCCGTTATCTTTGATTTTGTCGGTTGAAACGACTGACCTTCCTTATATTGGCTTCGATGGATTTGAAATACAAAAAAGCGAACGAATAGCGGGTGAACTTACGCTTATTAGCCCAGATACTGCAATATGTGAAGACTGTAAGCGCGAGTTGTTCACTGTAAGCGATCGCAGATACGGATATCCGTTTATAAACTGCACGAACTGCGGACCGCGCTACTCGATTATACGAGGTATTCCGTACGATCGTCCGCTCACGACTATGTCGGGTTTTGCGATGTGCGCTGATTGCGCAGTCGAATATCGAGATGTGAACAATCGTCGTTATCACGCTCAACCGAACTGCTGCGCTGTTTGCGGACCAAGAGTCTCGTATATTCGGGCTGCAAATATGATATTAGAATCGAACGCGATCGCGTTCACTTTCGAAAGAGACAACGCACTCGGACGCGATGCGATTTTAGAAGCCGCTCGCGCGATTGCGACCGGGGAAATCGTTGCTGTTAAAGGAATTGGAGGGTTTCATCTTGCGTGCGACGCGGCTAACGCGATCGCGGTCGCCGCGCTCCGCTCGCGCAAAAAACGTGCTTACGAAAAACCATTCGCGATCATGGTGCGCGATATAGACACAGTGAAGCTTTTGTGCGATTTATCCACGATTGAGGAGCAACTTCTGATGTCGCAGTCGTCCCCGATTGTGCTTCTAAAGAAGAAGTCGGATGATCGCTCAAAAATCGTCGACAAGGAATATAAATCAAGTTTGTTTTCCGTAGTAGATGATGTGGCACCGTCACAAAACACATTTGGGATTATGCTCGCTTACACGCCATTACACTTGGTCTTACTGTCTGAAGTTGAGACGATTACTGATAAACCTGCAGTATTAGTAATGACTAGCGCAAACATTAGTGAAGAACCGCTTGTATCCGATAACGAAGAAGCGTTCAGAAAGTTAAGTGACATTGCTGATGGGTTTTTGATTCACAATCGCGATATATATGCTAAATGTGACGATTCAGTAGCGCGTGTCGTCGCATCCCAACCTCAATTGATACGTCACAGCCGCGGTTATTCGCCGTTTCCTATTAGCTTTAAGAGCAACGGACCGCCTGTATTCGCGGTCGGCGCACAGAAAAAAAGTACATTTACGACGACACGCGAGCGTTTCGCCTTTCTCTCACCTCATATGGGGGATATGGAGAATTTGGAAACACTTGATTTTTTTGAGCGCACATTTGAACATTACGCTAAGCTTTTCACCATCAAACCCGATGCAATAGCTTGCGATATGCATCCCGACTATCTGATTACACAATGGGCGCAAGATTTCTCGGATAGAAATAACATCCCTTTGTTTCAGGTACAACACCATCATGCGCATATGTCGGCTGTGCTTGCAGAGCATGGTATTGACGACGACGCTATAGGCGTTTGCTTCGACGGCACGGGTCTTGGCGACGATGGTTCTTTGTGGGGTGGTGAATTCCTTATTGGCAATACTAAGTCTTTTAGCCGTTATGCGCACTTTCTTCCAATGCGGCTGCCCGGTGGCGAAAGCGCAATACGCGAGCCGTGGCGCGTCGCGCTCGCTTGCCTTCATGAACTCGAAGATAGAGATCGGATGAAGTTGGGTTGCGACATTCTTAAGCAGTATCTCGAATTAAACAGAACAAACTACGCCAATCGTTATTCAATAAGCCTCGATTGTGTATCTCCTTTTGACGACGTTAACTTAATGCTCAATCGAAATCTGAATTGCGTGGAAACATCCAGCTGCGGGCGTCTGTTCGATGCAGTAAGCGCTCTTTGTGGATTATGCTTGCGCTCCAATTATGAAGGACAGGCTGCGATACTTCTTGAACAGGTTTTGTACACCGATTCTTGCACCTCGTTGAACTCGATAGCAAACGATAACTCCGCTTCTTATCAATGGGATTGGATCGACTGCGAGAATCCGAAGTCAACAGCAAAATTGATTTTCGACTGGCGTCCTTTGATAGAAAGCGTCATCAGCGACGTAATCGAGGGAACGCCGCAAGAACAAATAGCGGAGCGTTTTCATAGAACAATCGTTGATCTAATTGTTGACGCCGTACAAAGATTGAGTGTGAAAACGGGTATTAAATTAGTTACGTTGTCAGGCGGATGCTTTCAGAACGCGTACCTTGTAGAATCGGTCAATCGTTCTTTGTCCTGTGACGGATACAAAGCGCTTTGGGGTTGCTTTGTTCCGTCGAACGATGCTGGCGTGTCGCTTGGTCAGGCGGCAATTATCCGTTCGAAATTGCTGTAATCTATAATCACCAATTGAGCGAGTTTGGAGGTCCTATGTGTCTTGCAGTACCTGGAAAAATTATTGAGATAACTGGCGATATGGCTGTGATTGAGCTTGCTGGTATTACTTGCGGTGTCAATATTGGGCTTGTACCTGATATCGCGATTGGTGAGTGGTGCCTTGTTCATACTGGGTTTGTTATTCAACGCTTGTCCGCTGAAGAAGCGGAGGAAACGCTGAAACTCCTCCGAGAGTATGTCGATTTGGTTCCCGAAATGTTGACGCCAAGCGATGCATCTAGCTTAGGTGGTGGTTAGTCAGTGCAATTCGACTTTAACCAAGCTCAATTTCGCGATCCTCGCATAGCAAAAGGTGTGTTAGCAAAAATACTCTCTTTGGTGCAAAGTATCAAATCATCAACAAACAAGGCTATTGGGAACAAGGAAACCCCGATTAGATTGATGGAAGTCTGCGGGACACATACGGTTAACATATTCAGGAGCGGCTTACGGAGTATTTTCGATAACATTGAAGGCTTTGAGCTTGTGTCAGGGCCTGGCTGTCCTGTGTGCGTTACGCCAACATCCGATATTGATGCTGCTATCGAAATAGCGTCAAATCCAAACGTTATATTAGCTACTTTCGGAGATATGGTTAAAGTTCCCGGATCAAAGACTAGTCTTGCAGAGTTAAGGTCTATGGGAGCCAATTTAATAGTCATTTATTCTCCAATTGAGTTAATAAATCTCGCACAGAATAATGCGGATAAGCAAGTAGTGTTTTTTTCTGTAGGTTTCGAAACAACAACGCCGGGTATTGCGTACACGATTAAAAAAGCTAAAGCGTTAGGCATAAAGAATTTGTCCGTCATAAGCGTCAACAAGACGGTTCCGCCTGCTTTGGATGCCTTGTGTTCGATGAAGAACATTCAAATCAACGGTTTTATTCTGCCGGGTCATGTATCGGCAATTATCGGTAAGAATGCGTATGGAAGCATTGTTAACAGATATCGAATTCCAGCAGTTATAACGGGGTTCGAGCCGTTAGAAATTCTGTACGGTGTATTGATGATCCTTGAACAAATCGCAAATAGCCAATGCGGAATCGAATCAGCATACCGACATGCCATACTCGATGCCGGCAATACGAACGCATTAACCATAATGTATCAAGTTTTTGAACCTGCTGTTGCTGAATGGAGAGGCTTAGGGAGTATTCCATATTCAGGATTGAGGCTGAATCTGCAATATGAGCAGTTCGATGCCATGAAACGTTTCAATATTGAGAAAAAACAAACCGAGGCCAACTTAGCTTGCCTTTGTGGAGAAGTACTGATTGGAAGCGTAAAACCTACATCATGTTCTTTATTTGGTGTTCATTGCAATACCGAAAACCCGATTGGCGCGTGTATGGTTAGCGGCGAAGGCACATGCGCGGCGTTTTATAGATACGGAGGATACGAATCGTAAAGTGGATAAGATAATCAGGTTAGCGTATGGAGCCGGTGGTTCTCTTTCGCAAAAACTACATAAATTCATAGTTGAAAGGCTCAACTCGCAAGATTCATTGAAGCTTATGGATTCAGCAGTCCTCCCTTTGTCGAACTGTGTTGTTTCAAAACTATCTCGCCATGTTTCGTTCGACTCATTTCGCCTTGTTTTTACAACCGATGGCTATGTTGTGAAACCCCGAAAGTTTCCCGGCGGCGATATTGGTAGACTTGCAGTATGTGGAACCGTGAACGACTTGTCAGTAATGGGTGCCATTCCTAGATATATCGCTTTCTCGTTGATTATCGAAGATGGATTTGAAACGGATGAGTTAGCGCACTACTTGGACAGCGCACGAAAAGCAGCCAACGAAGCTCAAGTCGAGATTGTAACAGGGGACACCAA
>CAZRQJ010000028.1:3740-17454 GCA_964602075.1 uncultured Planctomycetia bacterium | reverse complement strand
CGTGAACGATCATTTCGACAAGAACACCAAAGTTCTTATAATTGCCGGTCCGGGGAATAACGGTGGCGATGGAATCGCGCTAGCAACATACCTGCATCGAACAGGTTGGATGGTAGACCTTCGAGTCGTATCCGCAAGCGATGTGTCAAAACACCCGACGAGTGTGTTTATTGATATTGCTAAGAAGACCGACTTACATATGCATCGCCATATACCGCGCGGATTTCCTGAAGATATCTGGGCAAGAAAATGGGATGTAGTAGTTGATGCACTTTTTGGTACAGGGCTTGCTCGCGATCTATCTCCGGAATTCGTTCACATCGTCGATCAAATAAACAAATATCGTTCGACAAATAACTGTGCCGTAATTGCCGTTGACACACCGAGCGGCTTATGCGCATCTACTGGTGCGATACGAGGCGCATGCGTTAAGGCTGATATTACAGTCACGATTGAGCACGAAAAACTTGGATTCCACAACTTTGCTTCAGCTGATGTTCTTGGCGATTTTCATGCTGTTCCGATAGGATTCCCTGTAGAGTATGAAGAAAAAGCCCATGCTTGGAAAATAGATGCCGATGATATTGCCAATCTCTTACCCATTCGCGATAAAAAAAGCCATAAGGGGACATACGGAAAAGTGCTCGTAATTGGCGGCAGCAAAGGAATGACAGGGGCTGCAAAAATGGCTGCAAGAGCAGCGTTGGCGGCTGGCGCAGGCATGGTGAAACTCGTTGTTCCATCTAAAGTATATTCCGAGGTAGCTGCTACGGAACTTGAAGTTATGGTTGAGAGTGCTGCTGATACTGAATCAGGAAATTTTTCGAGATTAGCGCTGCCACGAATCCTAGACATTGCGGAATGGGCGGACTGTTTGGCAGTCGGTTGCGGAATTGGAAGAGACCCACAGGTTATCGATCTTGTTCGTGACATACTCGCAAAGTCCGATCTTCCTACCGTAGTTGACGCTGACGGAATATTTGCTTTCAAGGATGGTAAGAACCCTAGATTTGGAAAGGCTGTTGGTATAACACCCCACCCTGGCGAATTCAGCATGATCACTGGAAAGTCTCCAAGAAGTATCGAACAAGATCCGTTTGGATTAGCGCGTGAGTTTGCAAAAAAAGCGAAGGTGACTATCGCGTTTAAGTCCGGTGAAAATTTTGTTACAGCACCGGATGAAACTATCTATCACTCGCCTACTGGCAACCCTGGCATGGCTACCGCTGGCAGCGGTGACGTGTTGACTGGAGTTATCGCAGGTCTACTCGCTCCAATGGCGGCAAGAATTCGCACAGAAGGAAGCGGCGACTTAAGTGAAGCTCTTACGGCAGCTATGTGGGCGGGACAATACGTTCATGGGCTGGCGGGTGACATCGCTTCTGTCAAGCAAGGTTTGGACGGAATCATAGCAAGCGATATTTTGCGATATATAGGCCCTGCTCTGAATAAAATTCGATCTGGAGAAGCGAAATGAGCTTTCATGCATCCCATTCTCCAACGGTTGCTCAAATCGACTTAGCGCGTTTCGCTCATAACATAAGAGTCATTCTCGACGAACTCAATGGAGCTCGCCTCTTGGCGGTCGTCAAAGCGAACGGTTACGGGCATGGCATTACAGGTTTGATTCCGGTTTTTAACAGGTTTCCAAAAGTATGGCTTGGCGTACCTTCACTAGATGAAGCGCTGGAACTTCGAAGCGGCGGTGCGCCAAATCCGATTTTGCTGCTATCTCATATTAATCCTTCGCGCCTGCCCTTGGCTGTCGCAAACAGTTGCAGGCTAACAATACATCACATAGATCATATCAAGTGGTACGCTCGTGCTGCCCAAAACACTGCCGATCCAGTCAAACTTCATTTAGAAGTTGACACTGGAATGTCGAGGCTTGGGATTGATGTCGGGGATTTGGACCATGCTTTAGATCTAATAGCGGCAGAAAAGACGCTCGTATTGGAAGGAATATTTAGCCATCTCATTGAATCGAGCATAAAAGACGACGAACATAACATAGTCCAAATTGAGCGATTCGAAAGCATCGTAAAACGAGTTAAGGCAAGATTCTCAACTATTACCTGTGTTCACCTTGCAAATAGCGGTGGGACTCTGAATTTCCCAGATAAGCATTACGATATGGTTCGTGCAGGCATACTATGTTACGGCTGTTATCCGCCGGATTATACGGGCGAACGACTCGATATTTCCCCAATACTTACACTAAAAAGTCAGGTGCACGATTTTAGAACGGTAAAAGCCGGAACAGGCGTAAGCTACAGTCATAAGTGGTTTGCGCCTTGTGACACCACACTCATCACCATCCCGATTGGTTATGCGGACGGTTATCCGCGCTCTTTGAGTGGTAAATGCTATGTTATCTATCGAGGAAACCGATGTCCCGTCGTAGGTACGATTACGATGGACTACTTAATGGCAGATGTCAACGGACACGGCACGCCTGAACTAGGCGAAGAAGTGATTCTCATCGGCGAAATGGGCAACGAACGAATAACAGCAGAAGACCTGGCTGAATGGGCAGGTACTATTGTATATGAAATAACTTGCAACTTGGGACGGCGCATCAGGCGAGTGTATATTTGATTGTTCGCTATTCTACGTTTTGATCCCCATTGCTTTCTTAATAGTATCGAACATCGCATCCCCGCGCAGAGCTTTGAATACGATTTTGCCTTCGGGATTTATCAGAACCGAAAACGGAATGAACTTAATCGCGTAAATCTTACCGAGATCTTCTTCCTGTGCATCAGCGATTACAACAGGATATGACGCTTTTTGTTCCGTCATGTATTTCTTCACTTTATCTTTGTCGTCAGACTTATCAAAGGTTATTACTAGAACATTCAAATCTGGAATCTTGTCTTTTAGCTGTGCAACGCGCGGAAACTCCGCAACGCACCCACCTCACCAAGTCGCAAAGAAGTCGATAAATACCCATTTACCTCTGTAATCCACCAGTTTGATAGACTTACCGTCTATTGTTTTGACTTCAAAGTCATACGCGTAAACGGTATCTGTAACGGCAATATTTTCTCCTTGCACATCAGCGAATCCCTTCGGGAGCGGATCTTTATGAACCGTCACTTTCGGCGGGGCAGCCGACGAAATCAGCATTGTTAAAAAAAACACGGCAACAAGCGCAACGAACGAACGCATTAGCGCACCTCCAAAAAAAGTTGATTAGAGTCTAAATCGCGAATTTATCCCTTCATAGCCTGTTCGATTGCTTCGAACATTTTCTCGCCGCGTACAGCTTTCATGACGATTTTTCCTTCGGGATTAACGAGAACGCTAAAAGGAATAGCATTAACACCGTATTTATCGGCGATTGGCTCCTTCTGATCCGCGTCGATGAACTGCGGAATATGGAGATTGAGCTTTGTCATTGCATCTTTAACCTTATCAACTGAACCCTTATCGTCCAAACTTATCCCCAACACAAGCAAACCGGGTATTTTAGTTTGAAGTTGCCCCACGTTAGGCATTTCTGCCATGCAGGGAGGACACCAAGTCGCCCAGAAATCTATGTAAATCCAGCTACCGCGAAAATCCACTAGCTTAACTACATTACCGTTTATATCTACCGCCTCAAAATCATAGACGTTAACCGGTGGGTCGACTTTGATATTAATATCCTTGTATTCTCCAAAATCGGTTGGCAATGGATCCTTATAGGCAACAGGCGGTTCTCCGCCCGGCTCGATGACGTTTGTGGTTACTTGATCGCCACCCGGTGTTGTGAGTGTAGTTGCTGGCGAATCTGTAGTTGGCGTAGTCGTTTCAAGAGGTGCATCACTCGGTTGCGTTGTTGCAATCGGCATATCCGTTGTTGTATCCTCTTCAGGTGGTTTGTTGCATGAAAGGATAGCTACAAATGCAACAAGCAAAACTAGCACAGAAGCAAATTTTCTCATGTGAGACCTTCTCCAAAGCAATTTTCTAATCGACAGTCTGAAAAACGATTGTCGAGGCAGCACATTATACCAGCAATGAAAAAACCTTGTTTACTCCCGACTTAACTCGCTACTTGGCTTTATATAAGACTCTAACAGTCATTCCTTCAGCCCAACTACCTTTCTTGAGAGCGATTTTACAGTGAGTATCGTCAATCACCTGAATGACTTTTACATCACCGATTTCTTTCGCTTCGTAGATAACATTAAACCCAAGATCAATCTCTTTATATTCAATCAATTTCAACAAGTCGCCAACTTTGATTCCGTGTGCAAATCCTAAGTCAACGTAGGCCTCTTTATTGCTGATTTTCAGTATTGAGCCTTCGATAGGGAATCTATTGAGAACTAAACCGAAAATTTGATCCGATGCAGCTTGAAGCGCATAACCGACGTCACCTGAACGCTCGCCGGTATTTGCGCTGCCAGCAGAGCCGTCCTCTGTGACCAACACCCAACTTTCCCGCTTCTTGTCGCCGTAAACCTCTTCACTGAAGACAGTTTCGCCCGACTCCTGATCGCGCATGTTTACTATAACTACGCAGCTTGTGATCCGGTTAGTCATGCCTGCGCCACCAGTCCAATCACCAAAAGCGTTGCCTTTATCGACGACGTTAATAGTAGTTATAGTTCCCTCAATGACGTAGGAGTGAAACTTAAGGTTACCCTGATCATAGGCGGAACCAGGGTTGGACTGTGCCGCTATCTCATTGAGGCGTTGAGTTTCGTCGAATGTCTTTTCAACATCGAACACTCTGAATTGGCCTACTGCGAGCAACCTCTGTTTAAGGTACTGACGAAATGCTTCACCCGGATCCGGTATTCCACCGTCGTTCCAGTAAGCCCTACCGGCTTCACCTGTTGCGTCTTGGAATTTAGCGATAAATATTGTGATTTTTGAGTCTCTTGGCGCAGCAAATACAGGCGACAGTAAAACCAAAATCGTTGATACAACAGTAATAAAAACAAACATTACCCTCATTGATACCCTCCTGTAATCAAAACACAGTTCAAATCACCTTGCGAAACGTAAGTGACTCGTAATCGAAAGATTCGAGTTTCAGTTTTCCGTTAGCAAGAAACGCATCTTTAAGATCATCTATCGAACCGGAAAAACTGAATTTTATCGTAGAATTTCCACCAGTGAACCTATCGAAGTCGAAGTTTGCCAACTTAAACTCGTTCTTTAGAATCCCGATAAAACTCAAGTGATCTTGTTTAGTTACGCCTTTTACTACTAATGTGATGGTACGACTACCCGCACTTCCAAAATCACCGACAATCTTGTAAAGATTATCTGTCGTAAAAACGTCGTATGTTAAGTTCACCGCTTGGCTCACAGCTTGTGAGTCACTAACTCCTGAACCAAACCCGTTTGTATCAACAACTCCATGCACTACAGCTCCACCCAAAGCAGGATAGTATGCTGCCCAATACATACGTGTCTTATACTTAATCAGATTACCACTTACCGGACCCGGAATTGGTTGAAAGTTCACAAGCAATATGGGGTTCATGCCGCTTGCATAAGCTTTAACTCCACCTTGAACAGCCATGTCGTCTTTGAACATTGTCGTCAACGTTCCCGCCATTTGCTGACCCGTAATATCGCGGCTGACTACCGCCAATCCGCTTGCTTGCTCAATGCGGTTTTTCAGATCGGTTCGCGGATCGCACTGTAACTCGCCCCCATTCCATTCGACGTTAACAATCAATTCAAGTTTTCCAAAAAGCGACATTGGATCAAGCGATTTTCCAGCGATTTTTCCTGCAAACCTATTTGACGCAGAAAGCACACTAGCGAAATACTCATCAGAAGGACTCGCTGCTACAGTCGAATCTTCTATCACTCCGGTTGCAATGCTAACAAGATTAATTGTTAAAACGAATTGTTGGCTTGTCAAGCTGTAAGCACCCGTGACCAAATGTGAAGCGCCGACTAATTGTCCAACTTGACAAAGCGAACCAACTTCATTTGACGAAAGCGAACTCATGTCTACAAATCCGCTGATGTTAAGCCGCTGTTCCTTAAGGATTTGCTCCATATGTCCGCGATCGACAACCGTAACACCGGGCACACTGGCAAGCGCTCCTTCGATTATCTGTCCAACCATTCGTCCTGTTTCGGAATCGCCTCCAACAAAATCAGTAACAGCGACGTTTATTTGTTGCTCTGCGCTTATCGGCGCAGAAAGCAACAAAACAGATACGATCAAGACCGCTAACGCGTTTAACGCCTTGCCAGTTGACCGGATAAACAATAAAAACACATTCATCGTTTTCCTCCGACCCAAGATGTGAAAACGTAAGACATTACACAGGCTACCGAGAGCCACTTTATTATAACCTGTAATTGATCTGATTTCACTTAAATTTGTTTACTTCTTTTTTTTTTGCGGCTCATTTCGCGTGCGATGCTTGTGACATTATGCTCAATCTCTTACAATACCATTATGCGCAATATATGTCATTATCGTCATTACCCCTTTATTTGTAACAAACTATCGGATTTTGAAAACTTGTGAATACTTGCTCTTGTGAAGATTGATAATAACTTCACATACTCGCCTTGTTTGTATGTCTTATCTTCTGCGTTTATTATAGATATTGACGTTCAGTAGTGTGCTTGTGGGGAGTGATGTTTGCGAACGTCATTCAGGAGGATGAGTGCGGCTGAACAGACTTTACGACAACAAAACGACCTGATTTTGATTCACCTAATGTACATGGTTTTATGTAAGCTAGGTTAGGCGCAGTGAGGAGGTTGTTATGAAGCATGATGCTCCCAATGAGGTCATCGAGAAGCTCAGTCTTGAGAAGCAGACAGAGCTATCAAAGAAGTTCCTAAGTGAAATTTACGCTCTGCCTGAAGGCGATCGCGTAAAGCTGTGCATTCAGTGCGGAACATGTTCGGGATCCTGCCCGAACGCGTCGAAAATGGAATATTCGCCTCGTGAAATCATTGCCGCACTTCGCGCTGGAATGCTATATAGAGTTCTTGCGACAAACACAGTTTGGTTATGCACGAGCTGCTATTTTTGCACCGTAAGATGCCCACAAGAAATACGTTTTACCGACATTATGTATGAACTCAAACGTCTTGGAATTAAATACGGAATTTACCCAAAAACATCCGCCGCTCCAATTCTATCGCGGACTTTCGTTGAAATGGTGGATACTTACGGACGCAATCCCGAAACGCTAATGATGATGAAACTGTATATGCGCATGGGCTACAAAGGCATCACCTCTGCGCTAAAAAACGCATCAATGGCAAATGAACTCCGCAAGCGTCACAGAATGGACATCAATCCAACTCCAAAGCGAATCAAAGGCATGAACCAAATTAAAAAAATCATTGAGCACGCTTTGGCTCATGAACCTGAAGGAGGTAAGTGATGACTTCCAGCAATGGTAAAAAACGCATCCCGTTGAACGAATACCTTTATTACCCGGGTTGTTCACTTGAAGGTTCAGCGCTTATGTATGACGTGTCGAGCAGAGCCGTCATGAAAGCTTTGGGAAGCGAACTAAAAGAACTTGATGACTGGAACTGTTGCGGTGCAACATCGTACATGTCAATTCGAGAACTACGAGCTTTCGCTGTCAGCTCTCGAAACCTCGCGTTAAGCGAAATGGCTGGATACGACCAGTTAATTACAGTATGCAGCGCATGCTTCACAACATTAAACAAAACGAACAAGTATTTCTTGACTGATCTCAAGCTACAAAAGCAAATCAAGGACGCACTAGCTGCTGCCGAATTGAAATACGATGGCAATGTGGAAGTTCGTCATTTGCTCGACGTTCTTGTTAACGACTTTGGTGTCAACCGAATCACGGATTTCAAGAAAAAAGATCTAAACGGAATGGTCGTTGCGCCTTACTATGGATGCCAATTATCTCGACCGCATGGAACATTCGACGATCCTGAAAATCCAACAAGTTTCGATCCTATCTTGCGTGCTTTAGGGTGTAAAGTTGCGACATATCCGCTTCGCGCCAAATGCTGCGGTGGATCCCAGATGATTACTTCGCCCGAACTTGCCTATTCTATGGTTCGCAATGTACTCAAAGGCGGAGAAGTTGAAAACGTAGACTGTATTGTTTGCTTCTGCCCGATGTGTCATATAAACCTCGATTGTTACACCAATTTGATAGAGCAGAAAACCGGCGAAAGATTCAAAATCCCTGTTTTCTACTTCACACAAATTCTGGGCTTAGCGCTTGGACTTTCGTCAGCTGATCTGGATATGGGAAGAGAGATGATCGACACAAGAAAATTCATCAAGAAGTATGCGGGGTCTTACGTATAGGAGTTAAGCATGGACGAACACGGAACCGATAATGGCGGTAATGGAAAGAATGGAAACGGTCTTCCGCGGGTGGGAGTCTATATCTGCCACTGCGGAACGAACATATCCCAGACTGTGGATGTTCCCAAGGTTGTGGCTTTCGCGGCAACGCTTCCAGGAGTCGTAATTGCGAAAGAACACAAATATATGTGCAGCGACCCAGGGCAGAACATGATCCAGAAGGACATCGTCGAGAATAAACTTGAACGAATTGTCGTCAGCTCATGCTCGCCTTTGATGCATGAGCTTACATTCCGCAGCGCAGTAGAAGACGCCGGGTTAAACAAATTCCTTTTCCAGATGGCAAACATCCGCGAGCAATGCTCTTGGGTTCATGAAGATCGGCAAATGGCTACCCAAAAAGCAATGAAACTCGTTCGAGCCGCCATAGCGAGAGTTATACATCATGTGCCTCTCGATATCAAAACTGTTGACGTAAACCCTGCGACACTTGTAATCGGCGGGGGAATCGCGGGTATCGAAGCCACACTGACGCTGGCAAACGCTGGTCACAAAGTTTACCTCGTCGAACGAGAAGCGAGTATTGGCGGCAAGATGGCTCACTTCGATAAGACATTCCCAACTCTCGACTGCTCCGCGTGCATTCTGACGCCAAAGATGGTTTCAACCGCGAAGAATAAGAACGTCGAACTCCTAACATTTGCGGAAGTTGAAGAAGTATCGGGTTTTGTCGGCAACTTCAAGGTAAAAATCCGTAAGAAAGCAAGAATGGTTGACACAAACACTTGTATAAACTGCGGTATGTGCTGGCAGCATTGTCCGGCAACTATCGTTCCTACTAAGCGGAAGATAATCATCGGAGAAAGGGTAATCAACTCGAAAGAAGGCAGAATGCCTGTTACTCCGATAGCCACTGGAGGTGAGAAAAATGTCTAATGTCGCGCTTGACGTTCAAAAGATCGGAAACGATCTCGATGAACTACTCAAAGATTACGATCACGACAGAAGTGAAGTCATTATGGTGCTCCAGGACATTCAAGACAAGTATAACTGGTTACCCATTGAAGCGCTTCAGTATGTCGCGAAAAACTGGCGGATCCCGATGACTGACCTTTATCACATTGCTACATTTTATAAGACTTTCAGTCTAAAGCCGCGCGGTAAACATATTCTGCAGTTGTGTATGGGAACGGCATGCCATGTCCGTGAAGCTCCATTTATCCTCGACGCTTTACTTAGAGACTTTGGAATAAAAAATCGAGACACCACGCCAGATGGACTTTTCACACTGGAAACCGTAAATTGCGTTGGTGCATGCGCACAAGGACCGATACTCATTGTAGATGGAGACATGCGGGGCAATATGACACAGGCTAAAGTTGGCGGAATTGTTAAGAAACTCCGTAAAGAAAGTGAGCGGGAGGGAACAAGCAATGCTTAAATTTAATTCCAGCAACGCATTAGAAGCTCACAGAAACAAAGTAAACAGTGAAGTTGCAAGAGACATCAAAACAGTTACTTTGTGTGGTGGAACTGGATGTAAAGCTTGCGGGTGTAACGATATACATACAAAGCTTGTTACGGAATTGAATGCTCGTGGATTAAAGGCGAGTATTAAATTAACAGGCTGTCAAGGCTTCTGCGAGATGGCGCCTCTATTGGTTATTCGACCAGAAGATACAGTATATGTTCAAGTTAAAACGCGTGATGTAGTTGAGATAGTAGAAAAGAGCATAGCGAAAAACGAGATAATCGAACGCCTTTGTTATGACTTCAACGACCTGCCAATCCCAAAAGAGTCTGACATTCCTTTCTATAAAGCACAACTAAGGTTGGTTTCAAAGAGGACTCCTTACATAGACCCAATGGAAATCGACGATTACATAGCGTTAGGCGGTTATTCAGCTCTTGCAAAAGTGTTATCAAGCATGTCCCCTGAAGAGGTTATCGAAGAAGTCAAGTTAAGCGGTCTAAGAGGCAGAGGCGGAGGAGGCTTCCCGACCGGTCGTAAATGGGAAACCTGTCGAAACACGAAAAATGAACCTAAGTTCGTTATTTGTAATGCTGACGAAGGAGACCCTGGTGCCTTTATGGACTGTGCATTACTTGAGGGCAATCCTCACCAAGTCCTCGAAGGAATGATAATAGGCAGCTATGCAATCGGCAGCAACAGAGGCTATATCTATGTGCGCCATGAATACCCTAGAGCTGTCCAAACATTTGCTATAGCTTTGGCTCAAGCTGGGGAGTATGGTTTACTCGGGCAAAACATATTAGGCTCAAATCATAGCTTTGAAGTCACTATAAACAGGGGCGGAGGCGCATTCGTTTGTGGCGAATCAACAGCGCTTATGGCAAGTCTCGAAGGACGTGTCGGCGAACCGAGAGCAAAGTACATACACACAGTTGAACACGGACTCTACAACCTCCCATCAAACTTGAATAACGTTGAGACTTGGGCGACAGTTCCTGAAATCATCTCAATGGGAGCAAGTGAGTTTGTTAAGATCGGCAACGAGAACAACAAAGGCACAAAGATGTTCAGCCTCGTTGGCAAGGTAAAAAATACTGGACTTGTTGAAGTACCACTAGGCGTATCGCTAAGATCAGTTATTTTTGACATCGGCGGTGGAATCCAGAAGAATCGTGCGTTCAAAGCTGTTCAAACGGGCGGTCCTTCGGGTGGTTTGTTGCCGGAAGGGATGCTCGACCTGCCTGTTGATTTCGATAAGCTCTGGGATGCTGGCTCGATGATGGGTTCGGGTGGAATGATTGTGATGGACGAGAATAACTGCGTCGTTAACATCGCCCGTTATTTCCTCGAATTCCTTCGCGACGAATCGTGTGGTAAATGCCTCCCATGTCGCGAAGGCATCCGTTATATGCTCGAGATACTCGAAAAGATCGAGCGCGGCGAAGGAACAATGGAAGATCTTGATACACTCGAAGAGGTCGCGCACACAGTAGCAGACACATCTATTTGTGGACTCGGAACAAGCGCGCCAAACCCAGTCATCTCAAGTCTTACATATTTCAAAGACGAATACATAGCTCATATCCGCGATAAGAAGTGTCCCGGTGGAATCTGTAAGGAACTGATCAGTTATTTCATAATCTCCGAAATCTGCGACGGATGTGATGTGTGTACAAAGGTCTGCTGTAAGAATGCCATTATAGGTAAGAAGGACGAAGTCCATCGCATTGATATGGCACTCTGTGAAAAGTGTGGAGCGTGTCTCGAATCATGTCCGAGAGATGCGATTGTGAGGAGGTAACCGATGAGCGAACAGATAAGCGAAACCGCCCTATCCGACGTCAAAATGGTTAAATTTACGATCGACGGGAAAGAAGTAACTGCTCCAGATCGGACATTTATCATCGAAGTTGCCCGTGAACACGGCATTGATATACCTACACTATGCTACTACGAACACCTCGAACCTTACGGTGTCTGTAGGATGTGTATCGTCGAAGTAGTAAAAAGCGGTCGCAGACGAATGGTGACTGCTTGCAATTATCCTGTCGGTGAAGGCATATCCATTCAGACGAGCAATGAACGTATAAAACAAAATCGCAAACTTCTGCTTGAAATGATGATGGCTCGTCATAGTGAAGTTGAGATTATCAAGAAACTTGCTGCTGAATACGGCGTCGATACGGTTCGCTTCAAACAACATCCGAGTGAAGAGTGCATTCTATGCGGGCTGTGTGTACGCGTATGTAACGAGCTTGTCCGCGCACACGCACTCTGCTTTGCACAGCGCGGTCCGGAACGATATGTGACAACACCCTACGATTCGGAAAGCGACACGTGTATCGCTTGCGGTGCGTGCTATCACGTCTGCCCGACGAACCATATCAAAGTCGAGCAGATGGACGACGTTCCGGTTGTCTATAGCGATATCTCGCTCGGACCGAATAAGCCGATTCATATAGACTTTATGCAAGCGGTACCGGCGATACCTTGGATTGACACTGAAAACTGCATTCACTACCAGACTGACGGTTGCGGCGTATGCTCTTCGGTCTGTCCTAAAGACTCTATCCACTACGACATGAGTGAAGAGATAGTCGAAGTTGAAGTTGGAAATGTAATCGTCACAACCGGATTCAGCGGATTTGATCCGAGCGTAATGTATCAATTTGGCTACGGAAGGCTTCCGCAGGTTATGACTTCGATCGAGTTTGAAAAACTGTCTAACGCAGGAGGCTCGACGGGCGGTAAAATTCTTACTTATGACGGGAGGACTCCTGAATCTGTTGCCATAGTCCACTGCGTTGGCAGCCGCGATAAACATTACAGAGAATATTGCAGCCGAATTTGTTGCATGCAATCTCTCAAGTTCGCACACCTGATTCGCGAGAAAACCGGCGCAGAGGTTTACCAATGTTACATAGATATGCGTTGCTTTGGCAAAGGTTATGAAGAATTCTATAACCGACTGCTTCACGAGGATGTACATTTCGTTCGCGGCAAGGCTGCGGAAGTAACTGACTATTCGAGCAACGGACTGCCGAAAGGCAAAGTTGTTGTTCACGTTGAAGACACACTGCTCGGACTAGTTCGTGAAATACCTGTCGATTTGGTAGTGCTTTCAATCGGAATTGAGCCGCCGATTGGAATGATTGACTTGAAACAAAAGCTGCGAATTTCTGCAAGCCCTGACGGTTTCTATCTGGAGCGACATCCTAAGCTTGCGCCAGTCTCGACGGCAACAGAAGGTGTTTTCATTGCGGGGTGCGCGCAGGGCCCAAAAGACATTCCCGATACGGTTGCACAAGCTAACGCCGCCGCTGCTGCAGTGCTTATGGCGATTGCAAAAGGTGAAGTCGTACTCGAGCCCACGACTGCTGAAGTTATGGAGAGTGAATGCACAGGGTGTCGTACATGTCTAGTTGTCTGTCCATACGAGGCTATCTCTCGTGACGAAATAAAAGGAGTCGCTGTTATTAACGACGCACTTTGCAAAGGTTGTGGAACATGCGTCGCTGCATGTCCGAGCGGCGCGATCAAGCAGTGGGGTTTCGATAAAGAGCAGATTATCTCCGAAATAGATGCTGTACTCGCTCAAATAGCGGTTTAAACCAGCGAACGCTTATCACCGCTAAGGAGGAACTAAATGTCCAGTATGCAGGTTGTAGATTCTATATCAGGTGAAAAGACCATAGAAATGGTGAATTTCGAGCCAAGAATAGTGATGTTTTTGTGCACTTGGTGCAGCTACACAGGAGCGGATCTTGCTGGCACAGCGAGAATGAAATACCCGCCGAACGTCATACCTATTCGAGTCATGTGCAGCGGGCGAATAGAAATAGAATTCATTCTGCGTGCGTTTCGCGAAGGAGCGGACGGCGTCGCGGTTTGCGGATGTCATATCGGCGACTGTCATTACATTTCGGGTAACTACAAGACTATGACTCGCATGCCGA
>CAZRQJ010000028.1:0-3730 GCA_964602075.1 uncultured Planctomycetia bacterium | reverse complement strand
AAGCGCGGCGGAAGGCGAAAAATTCCAGCTCGTGGCAAACGAGATGACTAAGGATATCAAACGCCTTGGTCCGTTGAACTGGAAAGAAACTATGACTCCCGAGTGAACATAGAAGTTATCGTTAGTATATAACAGCGGAGGTTCTTATGTCGAAGCTGAAACTTGGATTGTACTGGGCGGCAAGCTGCGGTGGATGCGAGATTGCCGTACTCGAAATAGGCGACAGACTATTGACGCTGCTTGAGCACGCGGAAGTAGTTTTTTGGCCATGTGCCGCCGACTTCAAGTACAAAGACGTAGAAAATTACGAGGACGGGTATATCGACGTTTGTCTATTTAACGGAGCGATTCGCAACTCCGAAGCGGTTCATGTCGCTAAAATGCTTAGGAAAAAAAGTAAGGTTATGGTCGCTTTCGGTAGCTGCGCTACTAAAGGCTGCATACCAGCTCTCGCGAATCTCTACAGCAGACAGGAACTTCTTGATCGTTCATATATCGAAACCGAATCGACTGAAAATCCGGAAAAAGTCTATCCGCGAACGGAATTGAAAGTCGACGAAGGCGAACTTACGCTTCCTGAATTCTTTAACACCGTTCGCACGCTTGCAGACGTCGTGCAAGTCGATTACTACCTGCCGGGATGCCCACCGATAGCTGACAGAATCTGGGATGTTGTTCTTGCGATTGTTGGCAATCAACTTCCGCCTGTTGGCAGCATCGTTGGCGCAGGCGACAAATCAGTGTGCGACGAATGCCCGAACGAAAAACGCCTTACTAAAATCTCAAAGTTCAGACGAATCCACGAGTTCAGACCTGAACCGGGCTGGTGTTTACTCGAACAGGGAATTGTATGCATGGGAGCGGCGACGCGCAGCGGGTGCGGCGCGATGTGCTTAAACGCAGGTATGTCTTGTCGCGGTTGTTACGGACCGGCGGGCGACGAAGAAGATCAAGGAGCGGCAATGATGGGTGCGATCGGCTCGCTGATAGACGCCAGCGACGACGAAACGGCGCAGAAGATAATCACAACATTACCAGACCCTGCCGGTTATTTCTATCGGTTCGGTATGTCTAAATGTACGCTGCTTCGCAAACGAATTACCAACGGCGGCGCTAAGCGTGAAGTTAAAGTCGAGGTGCTTAAATGAAAAAGATATCCATCGACCCAATTACAAGGCTCGAAGGTCACGGAAAAATTGAAATTTTCGTCGACGACAACGGCAACGTCGCAAACGCTTATCTTCAGATACCCGAACTTCGCGGATTCGAGAAATTCGCAGAAGGGCGTCCGGTCGAAGAACTGCCGCGCATAACCCCGCGAATCTGCGGAGTGTGCCCCGAAGCGCATATGATGGCAAGCGCGAAAGCGTGCGATGCGGTTTATCACGTCACACTGCCCCCTACCGCTAAGAAGCTGCGTGAACTTCAATACAGCGCTTTCTACGTTGGCGACCATACAACCCACTTCTATGCGCTTGGCGGTCCTGACTTTGTAATGGGTCCCGACGCGGATCCAGCAGTTCGCAACATCATCGGGGTAATCGGCAAGGTCGGCGTCGAAATCGGCAAACAGGTTATCCAGTGCCGCATTTGGTGTCACGAAGTCGCAAAGATTCTCGGCGGCAAACCTGTCACCCCTATTAACGCTATTCCCGGCGGTATGAGCAAAGGTCTAAATCTCGACGAAACAAAACGCATTCGCGAAATCGCAGACTTTACAATCGGTTTTGCAGAATTCACTTTGAAAATCGTTCACGATGTGGTTCTTGCGAACAAAGCGTATGTTGATTTGATTCTCTCCGATACATATACACACAAAACGTACAACATGGGACTCGTTGACGAAAACAACTGCACTAACTTCTACGACGGGAAGGTGCGCGTGGTCGGCCCCGACGGCAAGGAACTCTGTAAATATGAGCCGAAAGATTACCTGAAACATGTTGCGGAACGGGTTGAGCCGTGGAGCTATCTTAAGTTCCCCTATCTCAAGAATGTTGGCTGGAAGGGATTTGTTGACGGCGTGGACAGTGGTGTTTACAAAGCATCGCCGTTATCCCGTTTGAACGTTGCCGATAAAATGGCGACACCAAAGGCGCAGGCTGCGTATGAGGAATACTTCGAAGTACTCACGGGCGACCGTTCGGGCAAGACTATGGTGCATCAGACGCTCGCAACGCATTGGGCGCGCGTGGTCGAGATAATGTACGCAGCGGAGCGTTTTCGCGAGCTTGCATACGACGAAGAGATTATGGGACAGGATTACCGTGTGATTCCCAAGGAAACGCCTACTGAAGGCGTGGGCATTGTCGAAGCGCCGCGCGGCACGCTGACCCACCATTACTTTACCGACGAAAACGGCATCGTCACGAAGGCTAACCTAATAGTCGGCACGACAAACAACAATGCGCCAATCGCGATGAGCATAAAGAAAGCTGCACAGGGTTTGATTACGGCTGGCAAGGAGATTTCCGAACCCGTGCTTAATATGATCGAGATGGCGTTCCGTGCCTATGACCCGTGTTTCGGGTGTGCTACTCACACTCTGCCCGGGCAGATGCCGCTTGTCGTTACCGTACGCGATGCAACGACAGGCGACGTCATATCAAAAACCGAAAGACTCTAAGTGAGGAACCAACCATTTTCTCCCTGTGGATAGAAGGGATGGGAGCCGTGAAAACGGCTCCTTTTTTTCGCATTTTTACAAATCACGGCGCAATGTACGATACTGCTGATGCGATGAAGATTTGTGAAGTAGAATGATCCGATGAGTTTTCGTACGATTATTGTCGGTCTGGGCAATGACATACTTGCGGATGACGCAGCAGGTATTCACGTCGCGCGCCGTCTCGCGCCGCTCCTTGAAGGCAATCCGGATGTTGAAGTTGTCGAAGCGACGGTCGGAGGTATGCGGTTGATTGAATTGTTATCCGGTTTCGACCGTGCAATTGTCGTCGATGCGTTATTGGATACCGATTCGCCCGTGGGAACTATTACGAAACATCGACTCACCGATTTCAAGCCGTCGTCGCGCCTCGCAGCATTTCACGATATAGACATCGCCACCGCCGCGAAACTTGCGGAACTGTCCGGCTTCAGCTTCCCCGCCGACATCGAAATAATCGCCATTCACGTGCACGACGTATTCACAATTTCCGAATCGATATCGCCGGAAGTGGAAAAAGCGGTTGATGAAGTGGTTGGTGAAATGAAGGAACGCTTCGGGAATGGTTTTTCGGTACGGTAGGGGCGAGTGGCAGCTCGCCAGATTCGATATTGTTTGTCAATTCCCCCTGTGGTACCCATTATTACCGTTAACAATATCCCTTTCGTTGGATAAAGCGAGCGCTCTTTCAGGGCGCACTATGAAACGCATTCCCCCAATCTATCTTTCCTAATTGTGCCGTTTCCACGGCTCATCTGCACGGAAATCGCCCTGGAAAGGGCGATTTATTAAAGGATTTTACTATCATGCTTCTTTTGAATGCGCCCTGAAAGGGTGCTCTCTTTAACTACATTGAAAACATATTTTCGTTTTGAATCTATATTTGAAAAACATGGATAACGACTACCACCCGGACTGTCGGTAATTCGCTCCTCGTCGGCTTCGCTGCATTTTAATGCAGCGTTAGTGACACGGCATCTACACTGCCAATCCTCGATAAAAATCCTTTGATTCAAGATACATCGTCTGCAATTCGCAGTCGGATTCGGGACACATGTGCACACT
>CAZRQJ010000027.1:7465-18190 GCA_964602075.1 uncultured Planctomycetia bacterium | reverse complement strand
TTATTATCTCGTCAGTTTCGCGCCCCGCGTTTGGAAACTCAAACCCTTCTTCCGTATATGTTTCGATATCGAGCTGCATACGCACTACGTTGTCTTCGTTCATTCCCTTAAAGTGAGTCATCCCGAAAGCAACCATCCCCTGATGTACAGCGTCGCTTATGTTCAAATATTCATCAGCTACTCGATTAAACAAACCTTTGAATTCGGATTCGAGAATCCGTCTTGCGAGATCCAGCGCTCGCATCGACGGAAATCGGGCGATGTATTTATGATCAAGCGAGCCGCTTAGCTCTGTCACTTCTCCGCCTTCAATCTTCTCGATAAACTCTGGCCTACTGAAGAACAAAAAAGGCATAAACTCACTATCGACGATAGATATACTTTCACCGTTACGAATATAGGCGCGGAGAAGTTGTTTACCATCTCGCTCGAACGAGTTGAACGCGACTATGTTGCTCGTCGCGTCTGCTCCAAAAAGCAAGGCGTCGTCCTTTTTGCACATAAGAAAACCGCTCCTACTCGATAACGTCATTTACATCGTAGCACACTTGAGATTCTTACTTGGATAGCGCACGGATGCTCTATTGCGTTGTATTGATTGTGTAAAGCGACTATTCACATTAAAACGGTATAATGCTCTGTTATGAAATACAGATTCGAGAAGATGACTCGCAAAGTGACGCCTGAAGAGCGCAGATTGCGGGCAAATGTAATCGCAGCGATAATCGCAGCGGTCATACTGATCATATTGATTCTCTTCGGAATGCGTTGGTATAAAATCAACGAATTCAAGAAACGGGTCGTAGCGCTACAAAATCTTGTTGAATCTGGCAAGTTTGTTGACGCTTGTAGATTCGTTAGACACCGAGAGTATGATGTGGCGGTCGCCGCTGCGCGTTGGGCGGAAATGACTAACAACAACAAAACTATTTCAGAAATGAAACTGCTTCGCTCCGAGCACTCTCCGGATTGGACTGAATGGACAACCGATATCCGATTTACATTAAACATCGAATCAGGATACGATAAGTTTTTTATGCGGGCGAAGTGGGTTAAAGAGAACGGCGAATGGGTCATCAATTTAAGCGATACGCATGAATATATGCCGATAGACAATGTGACGCGTGGACGATTAATAGATACTCTCGAATCGGTCACAGGTTCGGATCTTGAAAAATATTTGAACAACTCTATGCCTCCTTCTGATCAATAGATTTATTACAAAGATGTTTTCCATAACTTCGTATGTAGTCAAATCGATTTTTTTCGGGTAAACTCGTATTTCAACCGATTGAATCATGATTAAGGAACATACAAACCACAAATTCGCGGCAGGCGCGCCGCTGATAATTATCACAGGTCTTTCGGGCGCGGGCAAATCAACCGCTATGCGTTGTTTTGAAGACCTTGGATGCTACTGTGTTGACAATCTGCCTCCCGCGTTGATTCCTACATTCTACGGTCTATACCAAAAGAGTTATTCAACCGGACCAGGCGTGGCGATTGCAAGCGATATTCGAAGCGGTATCCTTTTCGACGACTTCAAGGACATGCGGAAAACCCTAGAGCGTAACAGAGTGAGTTATAAAGTTCTCTATCTGGACTGCGACACGGATACGCTTATAAACAGGTATAAAGAAGTCAAACGCGTTCATCCGCTTCAGGTTAGCGGTAAATCTATGGCGGAAGCTATTGAGGATGAAAAGCGCAGGCTCGAACCGATTCGAGAATTTGCCACTCGAATTATTGACACAAGCGACCTAAAGACAGTCGCATTGCGTGAAGCGATAATTAGAAGTTTTGCGGGGAACGACGCATCCGACGTTGTAAAAATGGAATTTGTCAGTTTCGGTTTCAAATATGGCATTCCACTTGACGCAGATTTCATTTTCGATGTGCGTTTCTTAACTAATCCGTTTTATGACCCTGAACTAGCCCCGCTGACAGGCGAAGACGATGCCGTGTACAAATACGTGATGGCAAGCGATGGTGCTGAAGTCTACTGTGATTCGATAATTAAACTGCTCGAACCTACGCTGACCCGTTTTATAGCGGTAGCAAAATTCAACCTTACAATCGGCGTTGGCTGTACAGGCGGTCGTCACAGATCCGTAGCCTTCGCAAAGCGTTTAGCAGAACACTTCCAACAATTTGGACATTCTGCATCAGCGGTTCACAGGGACATTACAAAGCCGATTGGTTAAGAGCGATCGCGAAGTTTTGCAGAAAAAACACAACAACAACCGCATTACCAGACTGCATTGATACAACTGTCACAAGAAGTGAAGAAAGCATGGTTGGGAACAAAACAGCGGTATTTGCGTCTTTAAAATCGTTCGTGAACGCTTGATGCACCAACGGCGGTAGTCGAGTCAAGCATCTCCTCATGAATTTTTGGATGGCATCATAGCCCGAATGTCCGATATGGATATTCGGGCTTGTTGTTTTATAGCAACTTTACATTATTCGATGCGGCGAGTGCAAAGCGAGTCGCTAATCATTACTTATCGTATCCTCAACTACTGCGGCAGCGCCAAGCAAGTTAGCTTCATTTAACAGATCGCTCCAAAGCAAGATCGCTTTGCCGCGTATGCTAACCAGAGTTTCGCTTTCGAGAGCGCTTCTAAGCGAGGGTTCGAGGTATTTTCGCGCACGACTCACCCCCCCGCCGATTACAACCGCTTGTGGATTAAGTACATTGCAAAGCCCAGCCAATCCTACACCCAATCTACGCCCGATGCGTATAAAAAGTCTTTGGGCTATTTCCTCGCCGTCTTCGGCACGCGAGAAAATTTCTTCTACAGTAATGTTGTCTGTGACTTCGCCACCCTTCACTTTATAAGTATGTATAATCCCGTGCGCGCCTGCGCCAGCTTCAAGGCAGTAGCGCGCCCCGCAGCCACACGTCGGAGTGTCGAGCGTATAATTGACTTTAATATGCCCCGGCTCTATGCTGTATCCCATTCCGCCTTTGAAAATCTCGCCACCAACAACAAAGCCGCCGCCAATTCCTGTTCCAAGTGTGATTCCAAGAATGTCGCGATAATCTTTAGCAACACCATATCGCCATTCGCCAAGTGTAAAACAGTCGCCATCGTTTTCCATAGCGATAGGCAAATCAAGCGCATTCGCTTTCAGAGTGTTCACAGCCATTTCAACCAATGGTACGTTAAACCATTTTAGGTTAGGTGCTTCGACAACCACGCCGCCTTTACAGAGTGCGCACATGCTTAATCCAAGCCCTAAAGGCGCAACACATTCGAGACCATCCATTAGTGCACGAACCGTTTTCGGTAACGCTTCAACAAACCGCTGCGGATCGCTGGTATCAATATCGACACGGTCTTTATAGCGAACCAGTTCACCGCTGTTCACTTCAACGACACCGGCTTTAACCGCACTGCCGCCGACATCTATAGCTACCACTAATCTACGCATGTCCATTTAAGCCTACCTTAAACAAAAAGTTCACGCAACTTAACTCAAAGGAAATACTGAACCCATAAAACGATTTATTCTACCAACCATAAGCGGAATTAAACGCTTTTCTGCGCCAATCTCCATGTCTAGCCAAAACGCGCGAGGATGCCCAATCCATTTGTCTTGCAGATTTTGAGGAAGAAACAAACGAACATCAGGAACATTGCGGCTTGAATGATGTGTTAGAAAGAGCAGGTTCATTTTTCCGCCTTCAAGTTCGCGACAAGCGACAGCGTAAGGCGCTTTGAGACGACCATAAGCATCTGTGCCGCACAAACCCATAGCGCGTTCGAGATAATCGTACCAGAATCTACCCGCAACGTTTGGACGCTCGGTAAATATGACAACTCTCTCCCGAAGCTCCCACTTGCCAAAAGCGTCGGTTGATTCCTCGCCCGCGTCGAATGCACTTTTCCGACCGGGTGAATTCCATTCTTCACCGAAACCCGGAATGTCGAACGCATCGTTGTCGTGAACATCACAAATATCTGCAAGCGACAGCGTCCGTGTATTCGACAATGTCCCTAGTTTGTCGAAAAAACCTATGTCTTCGCGTACGATACGTTCACGCACAGTTACGAACGGATCGAATCGGTATTCCTTAACAGCTTTGCGGACCGCTTTTCCCGGTGGAGTAATCAAGTCCAGCGAACGCTCGAATCCCGAAAGTATGTTGTCCAGACGTTTCAGTTTTCCTGCTTTCCGCCATTCATCAATCGCCCACATGCCATATGCGTCTTTGTCGCTAAGCGCACCAACTGCAAGAAATTCAACTTCACGGTCGGTTATAAAACGCGACAGATTTGTTCCAAAGACACCAGTCAAGTGAACGCGCACCATACTTCCCGCGAGATTTCTCGCTGCGATAAGAGTATCGCGGTGATGATCTATCCAAATAACCGGTTTGTTTCCCCTGTTAGCTTCATCTGCAAATTCGCGGCAACGCTCTGGGTGGCGACTGTCAATTGATAGATCGAGCAAGACTATAGCAGATACATCGGGATCGTTATATGTGGACTGGACAATCTTCTTCCATAAACGAGCGTAATCGCCGGTAGATTCGTAGCTTGCAACTATTCTATACGCGAATCCTTCACTGCGGAGCGTGCGCGCTGTCGGTGCGATAGACGTTAGTCCGTGCGGATCGAAATGAGCGAAAACTGCAACTTGACCGCCGAAAGGTAAATTGAGCAACGGCGACAAGATATCGGTAGCGAGGGCAACTCCGCAATCGGACGTTTCAATCAACGCTGCAATATCTGTTAAGAGATGTTCTTCGTCAGGTCTAAGGATCGGAGTTATCTCTATTCTTTCGCCTACCGATAGAGACACGCGACTCCAAAGCGGAGGGAGTCCATTCGCTGATGGCGCAGTTTCTATCTCGGCTAATCCGCGACAGAGACGCAAAATGGATGGAACCGCTTTATTCCATTCCGTATTGTTTGCAAGCGCGAACGCAGCATCGTCGAGCGTACGCGCACCGTGTCCCTTAACGACGCTTTTAAGCGGATGATATGGCAAAAGTTTCTTCGGCTCTATTTCAAGGAACGACAAACGCGCAATATCTATGAGAGGCAAACCGATGTGCGCAGGTACATTGTTAAGAACAAATAGCCGCTCGCACCATTCAGAGAAAACCTGCGCGCGAATCAAATCACGTACATGTGTGTGATCACAATACCGTGTCCAATTTGCAGCAGCCCAAAGTTCGAGCGACTTTGAAGCCCAGTTATTGTCTGTGATTCTGATAGACACGTATCAATTATACTGTCTCAAATGCTCCAGCGTTAGCGTTTCCTGCGCGATCTCGAATCGCCATTGTTTCGATAGTTTGAATCAATCACGCTTCTGCTGTTTGTATTACGCCAATCTTCAACTTGCGGCGGCTGCGCGTCTTCGTCGACATGTTTCGGCGGTTCGGGGGGCGGTGTTTGTTGTGTCGAATGACTTGGACGCGATTGACGCGGCGGATTGGGCTGCTGTCCGACGGGGCGGCCGCGTCGCTGCGGACGGTTAATCGGACTACGCTGCTGTCTGGTTGCATCGGTTGATCTTAATGGCGATGGCTCGTCGTTGAAAGCGCTTTCGTCGTGTCTCGGCACTTTTCTAACTTCTTCCTGATTGATTTCTTCGTTATCGTCTTTCTTATTGTTTTCTTGATTCAATGATGATTTTGGGGACAGGTAACGCTTCGGTTGCTGCCTTGCTGGTTGATAGGTTAGTAGAACACGTTTATGAGCTTCGTAAGCTTTCGTTTCCACGACGCGACGCGTCACTTCCGGCGGAGGCGGCGGAGCCGAAGCCGATTGCGCTGGCGGCGCATTTCGTTCCTCCGCTTTAGGCGGCTCAACTTCACGTGACGGCGGTTTCGGATTTCTTACAGGCGCACGATGACGAGTGCCGCGAGAACTACTCTTGGGTTCGGGCGCAGGTTTTGAGGTTTCGTTTGGCTGATCGGGCTTCGCTTGTTTCTGGGACGCTTGCTTCGGTTGTCTACGGCGATTGTCTCTGCCTCTTCCGACTTGTTTGAGGGTTTGGGCTACTGTCTGCTGCGGCATAGCTTCAATAGGCGGCGCATCGAGAATACCCACTCGATAGAGAATATAGCCGGTGTTTTGTGAAAAATGACGACTGCTGAAACACTCTGCAAGCTCCTCACGGTCAAGGACATCCATAACATCTTCGTCTTTCAACAAGTTGTCATAAAACGGCGTACCCTCTTCGTGTGTTTTCATTGCATTGCGCTGAACGACTTCGTACGCTTTTTCACGCAACAACCCTTTGTCAATCAACCGCAGAAGAACAGTCTGGCTGAAATAAACTCCTTTAGTCAACCGCATGTTTTCTTCCATCTTGCGTTCGTCTATGACTAGTCGGCTTATAACGCCAGCCATTTTGTCGAGAATGTAATCCGCTATCGTTAAGCTGTCGGCAAAAATCACACGTTCAACCGAACTATGGCTTATGTCGCGCTCGTCCCATAATGCTTGATTCTCGCAAGCAACGTGAGCGTTCCCTCTCAACAGTCTAGCTAATCCGGTTATGCGTTCAAGCATAACTGGATTGCGTTTATGAGGCATTGCGCTTGAACCCTTCTGTCCAGCTTCGAATCCTTCCATAACCTCGCCGATTTCTGTGCGCTGCAATCCTCTCAACGTAACTGCGATTTTTTCGAGCGTTCCACCTATCACTGCGAGCGTAAACATAAGAACAGCGTGAGAGTCGCGCTGCACAACTTGACTCGACGCGGGCGCAGGTTCGAGGTCGAGTGCGCGCATTACTGATTCTTCAAGTTTCGGTGGACAATGCGCAAAATTCCCAACCGCTCCACTCATCTTACCAACTGCAACTTCATTGCGAGCGTTGAGCAGGCGATCGTGGTTGCGACACATCTCGTCGTACCAAACCGCAACCTTAGCCCCAAACGTCGTTGGTTCAGCGTGCACTCCGTGAGTGCGTCCCATCATCATCGTATCTTTGTGTTTAAGCGCTAAATCTTTTAGATTTTCTTTTACGGCAACTACGCCTTCGATAACTTCGTCAATCGCTTCGCGCAGAATCAACGCCTGCGCCGTGTCAACGACATCGCTCGAAGTGAGACCTAAATGAATCCACTTCGAGTCTTCACCTACATAACTTGCAACATCCGTAGTGAATGCGATTACGTCGTGGTTAGTGACCTTTTCAATTTCCTCAATTCCCTTAACCGTAAACTTCGCCTTTCGTGCAATTCGATCATAAGTCCCTTTAGGTATACGACCGAGTTCTTCCCATGCCTTTACGGCGGCAAGCTCGACATCAAGCCATGCTTTGAACTTGTTCTCTTCGCTCCAAATGCGCTTCATACTTGCGCGCGTGTATCTTTCGATCATTAAAAAACAGCTCCGAATAAAAATCTAATGGAGAGCTTGTCGAGCGAATACTTCCCTACACATCCGCTTTGCTCGGTCTACCTTCCGAGTGCTTCGTTTTCCTCGCGTGCTTTATCCCTAGCAGCAATTCGGTACGCACGAAGTTTTGTGGCTACGTCTTCGTCAGTCAAAGAAATAATCTGCGCAGCTAATATAGCGGCGTTCGCCGAATTCCCAACACCCACGGTTGCAACCGGAACTCCCGGCGGCATCTGCACTATCGACAGAAGCGCATCGAGTCCGTCCATTGCAGCGTCTAGCGGTACGCCTATAACGGGCTTAAGAGTCATAGCCGCAGTGACTCCTGGAAGGTGCGCGGCAAGGCCGGCGGCTGCGATAAACACAGAAACGCCTTCAGTTTCCCATTCCGAAATCGTTGACTTCAACCTTTCCGGGTCGCGATGAGCGCTGCATATAGCTATGCGATACGCGATACCTAGTTCGTTGAGTACACCAAGTCCTCTTTCTAGCTTGGGAATATCGCTTTTTGAACCGGCAACAATACCAACTCTAACCTTCATATACCTTTCACCTGACCTTTACAACCCTTCGCGGGGAGTTAATGCTTGTTGAGCAAAAATAGTATACCCTTGATTAATGGAATTAGTCAAGTAACATCGATTTTGAACCAAGTACATTACTTTCCGTCACATGCGTTATAATTCAGTGTGCCTCCTCGCGCGGTTGCGCGAACTATTTCGAAGGCGGATGCGATTATGCGCGCTTATTTCTTGGTGGTATTAATTATTCTTGCGGCGATTGCTCTTGTGATTCTAGCAGGATGCGGTCAGAAGTCCGCCGTTAAGGATATTAAAAACTTTACGCAGGATATTACGCCGTCAAACGGCGAGCCTAAACCTGCGTTTGACCCGTACGCGCTCAATGTCGAAGATGCCGTCAATATCGAAGGATTCGCGCTCTGGGTTATGGACGAAAGCAATAAACCCAACGCCGAACTGACGACTCTTTACAGTTTGAGCGAGAAAACGCTTGAGGACGGTCAGAAACTTCTAAGCATCGCCGTTCACGGCAGCCCGGGGATACCGCACAGTCTTCTTTATCTTCGTTACGACCAGACGCTTCTCAATCCGAAAACGATTGAAATTTCCGACTTTTACGGAAAAAAGAGCGAGTATATTTCTTTCGTCACCGCTTATCAGCCTGGTATCGTTTCGATAGCGATAGCGAAAATCCACCCCGAAAACGGCATGCCTTCGGGCGACGGCGCGATCGCGACTATCACTTTTGAGTCGAATCCTTTTAACACTGCAACTTGGCGCGTACCTGCAAAAGCTCCCGGCGGCGAGCAGAATCGCGTAGTTGATTTTTACGCACGCCCAACTAAGAACAAAATCGCTTTGACATGGACCGAAACAAACGTCGGCGACTATGACAATAGCGGCGATGTTGGCATTCCAGACATAACTCCAATCGCTCAACGTTTCGGCGCGCTTGTAGGCGACGGCATTGACGATCAAATCGATAGCTATATCGACGGAGACAACAATGCAGAAATAGGAATAAGCGATATAACACCTATCGCAGAAAATTATCTATCGGTGTTGAGCGGATACAGAGTTTATAGAACAAACGACACGAGCGGAAGCATTGACTATACTGACCCATACATAGGCTACGTCTCGGGACCCGTAACTCTCGGCAGACAAGATCCGCCAATCGACAATCGTAAACCATCGTATGTTTATATCGACGAAGATGTTGTTCCCGATGCTGAATACCATTACAAAGTCGTTCCCTTCGACATGGGTGAAGGGGTCGAAGGCGCACCGAGCAAGAATGCTTACGTCGTAGTTACGAACATCGACCAGCAGCCACCTATTTGGTTAGGAGCTGGCGGCGTGAGCATTGCCGTTCCCGGTGATGAAATTATCAAAGTTTACTTTGGCTCCGCATACGACAACGACAGCCCGCCTGTCAGATATTCGCTGTTGTATTCTGAAGGAGAACCAATCGGACAGAGTGGAAAAACAAAAGAACTGCGCGGTATCGTGAAGTCGCCGTTCTATCTCGGATCCGATCCTGCACACGGAATAATCAACGGCAGACAGTACTTTATTGGCGTACGCGCATACGATCTCGTCGGCAACGAAACAGGCTGGAGTCCTGTTGTAGCGGCTACACCAAACATAGGACTCAACACAGACATAGAACCGCCCGTATGGGACGATTCAGAGCGAGTAGGCGCATACCAAATCACAAGCGGAGACGGACAACTTCGCATAGATTTCGGTTCTGCAACAGACGCTGCTTCACCGCCTGTCGTTTACAATGTTTATTGGCAGCTTGGCAACGAAGGTGTGCGCAAAGACAATCCGACGGGTAAGCATATAGGCGCAGTAAGCCCATACGTCCTACAGAGTCTTACGAACGACCAGTTGTACAGCATTCTCGTAACAGCATTAGACAGCGCTGTGCCATCAAACGAAACTGCGAATGAAGAATACATCGTCGCAATGCCGACAACTGGCGGTAATCCCGATTTGAACGCTCCAGAATGGCGCGTCACGAACATGGTCGGGATCAAAGAAGTGGTTCCGGGCAATTCTAATGTACGTGTCAAATGGCACTTAGCGGACGATGTTTTATCGCCGCCTGTTTCATATAATGTTTATTGGGAAGAGAACGACGCAACGCCTCCGCTCGATTACGAATCGGCAGTCCTCAATGGTAGAGTTCATACTGGATTACTGGGTGACAGCGCTCTTGTAACTGGACTCGTCAACGGGAAGATGTACCGCTTCAGTGTGCGAGCGCAGGATTCGGCGACTCCGCCTAACGTAACTCAAAATACAGAAAGTCTAATTGCGACTCCAACCTCTACAGGAGACACCAATCCGCCACAATGGACAACTACTGATGGTATCCAAAACGCGGTTGCGGGCGACAGGCAGGCAACGTTGTCGTGGAACAACGCCGTCGATCTAGAAGGAAATGGTGTGTCGTTCAATTACTACTGGGAATCAAACGACGGAAGCGAACCGCTTGATTACGCCGCCGCGCGCGCAGCCACTCCCCCGCGATTCGCAAATACTCTCGAAACTAACGCTATCGTTTACAACCTAACTAACAACGCAAGCTATAGGTTCGCTGTTCGCGCAGTTGACAATTTGGGCAATGAGGATGACAACGAAATCAGTATCGTCGCAACCCCGATATACACCGGTCCTTTCGTCGTCAAGACAATAGATGAAGTTGGTGATACGGGTTATATGCCTGCGATAGCAATGTCGCCCGACAAGTCGTTTGGGATTGCCTATTTTGATAAGATGAGCGGAGGATTGAAATACGCATCCGCTCCTTCTCGCGGCGATGA
>CAZRQJ010000027.1:0-7455 GCA_964602075.1 uncultured Planctomycetia bacterium | reverse complement strand
CGATAGACGATCCAAACCCGCAAATTCATGGCGCACATCCTAGCATTGCGTTCGATGTATTGGCTCATCCACATATCGCATATCTCGATTGGACACACGCTGAAGATGCAACTCCCGGCACACGAGTTCTGTATGTAACTCACAACGGCAGCAGTTGGTCGAGCGCGGAAACGGTCGTTGATGTTGGGTTCGACGGATACGACAATTTCTTCGGCGCACCGAGCATTGCGATAAGCCCGACTGGTATTCCTTTTATCTCTGTAGTTGATACAACGACGCAAGAAGTTATCGTTGCAAACCGCGTCACGTTTTCCAACTGGAATGTCGTGCGTCCATTTCCGTCTGGACCGGGTGACGAGCTGCGAGATTCTCTTTATTCAGATATCGTCTTTTTCAATCCCGGATCAGGGACAACTTTCGGCATCGCATTCCACGAACCTACAAGCGGCGCAACTTTTGCATACTTCGATGTTGGGTTGAGCGATTACGTTTTAGAAATTATCGGATCCGGAAATCCCAACGATGGTTTATATATAGACATGACCCTTGATGGGCAGGGAAAACCGGTTGCAGCATGGATGGACAACTCAAATTCGCCGCAGTCTATGCCGAAATATGCTGTTCGTAAAGGACTCGACAACTGGACGGTTGAAAACGTAGATAGTCCGCTCGCCAACAGCGGATATGCGCCTGGAATCGCTGTAAAGTCTGTGACAGGTGTACCCGCTGGTATGCCTGCTGTTGCGTGGTTCGTTCGAGGAACTTTGGGAGGGCGATTTGCACTCGACAATCTAGGCGAAGACGGTTTCCAGACCCCGAAGACTTTCGACGTACTTGCTTCGCGCGACGACTTGCTGCTTGGAATTTGCGCCGACAATGTAAACGGACTACCCGGCAAATGCGTAATCGCATACACTGCGCCTAATGGTCCGTGGGGCAAGCTCAACATAGCAATCGAAAACTAGTTTTCTTCGCGCTATTTTAACAAAGGTAGGTTTTTGCCATATCGCATAAGCGCGCATAATTGAAAATTCGGTATATAGTATGGGTTTCCGATATCAGGCGGGTCGTTATGGAATGGTTTAACAAGGGCGGCGTTTTTATGCTGCCTTTACTTATTGAAAGCATCGTTGCGCTCTATATCATTTTCGAGCGTACCGTTTACTTCGTCTATACCCTCCCTCGACATAAATTAAAGCTCTTGAACGTTTGCAAAGAGGAAGCCATAGATAAGCAAACTGATGAATCGCACTTCAACAACAACGATGTTCTTGTTGCGGCGATTGTGACCGCCAAGGCGGACAAGATTCTACACTTGGAAGGGTTGTATCTTGCGCTTGATCGTCACTTGGAATACGCGCGACACAATTTAACCGCTCTCAACGTCGTCGTGCAGACCGCCCCATTATTCGGGCTTCTTGGCACAGTTACCGGCATGATTCAAGCGTTTCTTAAAATTCAAAATCTACATGGACAGGTTAATCCGAGTGATCTAGCGGGGGGAATTTGGGAAGCGTTGATTACAACCGCGGTAGGTCTGACTATTGCGATTCCCGCTCTTATCGCTTACATTTTCATATCAAATCGAATTGCGAAGTATGAAACGTGGGTTCAAAGCGTCCTCTCAAGCATGGAAAGAACTTTCCGTAGAAACGGCTGGGAGGTGTTCTAGTGCAAAGCGTACGAAATTCACGCCGCACGATGATACCGCAGCCGCAAGTAATGATGGCGCCGCTCATTGACGTTGTATTCTTGCTCTTAATTTTCTTTATGCTCGTAACGAAGTTCTTAGCGCCGTCGATCAACGTCGATCTGCCGAAAAGCGTCAGCGCGGATGTTCGCGAGGATCGAGCAATTCACCTAGGTATCGACTACGAGCTTAATCTGTTTATCGGTGAAGAGAAGAAAGAGTGGGAAACGCTTGTCGATGCTCTAATCGCTGCAAAAGAATCCGACAATCCACAAATAGTACGCATTAAAGCTGATAAATCGGTGCCGATTGAGTATGTCGTTCGAGCTATTGATGCTGTTCGCGAGGCAGGTTTGAAAACAGTTGCGCTCGAAGCGGAAACGCCTAATCCAAACGATTTCACTGTTTCGGAATCGAGTGATGAAAGAGACAAACGAAAGCATGTCGGCAGTAAAAACGGAGATGATTAGCTTGAAAATTGAAGCATGGAAAGCGGGGCTTCTTTTCGTAAGTGTAGTCTTCCACGCCGCTCTTTTCGCATACTTAAAAATGCCCGAATATGTTCCGCGCGTTCCACAAACTGCGCTGATTTTCAACCTAGTCGATGAAGGGCGTCCGTATGTTCCTCCCGACGCACCGATTACATTTCCTAGACAGGTTGAAAGAAACGGGTTGAACATCTTGTCAGATAATACGGAACTGAAACCACCAGACAAGGAATTGCAGACACTCAATAACATTGGCGATTTGCCGTCACATTCCGCGGATGGTATAGAAGACAAGCGCTTTGACAAACTTGTTCCAGATGAAGCGGTTGTAAGTCAAGGCTCTATTGAGATAAACAATGTTGCAACGGACTATCCAGCCGCCGATGCGGAAGCCGAAACACTCAACATCGGCAGCAACGGCGATGGAAGCGGTGACGATTCAAACGGCGCATCGTCCGTGCCGTCATCCGATAAGACTCCGCTCGAACAGGAATCTAAAATTGATGTAAGTGCTTTACAAAACGAATACGTCGCAGGCGTCAAATCGAAAATTTACGGATGCAAATTCTATCCCGAACAAGCGAAACGTATGGAGAGAGAAGGGAGCGTCAAAGTAGTATTCACTTTATCAAGCGGCGGCGACCTTAACAGCGTCAGCGTTTCGGCATCGAGCGGATTTGACGATCTTGACAGCGCCGCAGTGCAAGCTGTCAGAAACGCCGCTCCTTTCACTTCGATACCCGCAGAGTTGTCGAAATCATCGCTCACAATTGGGATTACGCTTAAGTATTATTTGAAATGAAATACCAGCTGCAATCATTCACTGTCTGCTGCCGATTCCTTATCTTTGTCGCGATGTACCTGAAAATGCGACCGAAAATCATCGAGCCATGAGCCTGCTGTTTCTTTATCAGGTTTCTCTTTGTTCTTTACAGTCATATTAGTCATATCAAATGAACTTAATGGCGCATCTATTTTGGTTGCTGGAATTTCGTAAACCGCAGGTGTGATGGAGTTTGCATTGGCTTGCTCAATCCCGTTTGGCGCACTGTTGCGTCGAAGCTCTATGCGTTCGTTTATCGCCCAAATAATGCCAAATGCAAGAACAGCGGCAACGAAAAACTCAACAAAAAAACTGAATCGAAACACGATTGTATTCTATCATCAAGTGCACGTGCTAAAGTTTAAGGCAAGGGCTATTCGTATCTTAACGCGTCGATCGGATCGAGACGGCTTGCTTTGAACGCAGGATATACACCAAAGAAAATGCCGATCAATGAGCTGACGACGAGCGTGATAACAATTATGTTAATCGGCATGTGGACGTTCCAGTCTGTGTTTAGCAGTTTGCCGAGCCATTGTGCGACGCCGAAGCCTGTTCCGAGTCCGCCGAGTAATCCCAATACGCCGCCGATAAACGTGAGCACGACCGCTTCGATAAGGAATTGCAGAAGAATGACGCCGCGCCTTGCGCCAATCGCCATGCGTAGACCGATTTCACGCGTTCGCTCTGTGACACTAACGAGCATAATGTTCATAATGCCGATTCCGCCGACTAACAAACTAATAACGGCGATAACGCCGAACACCGTAACGAGTCCGTTGACGAACGTGTTGGCGAATTCGAGAAAGTCGCTTACAAACATGATTTCGAAGTCGTCCTGCGATGGATCGGTAATGCGCCTCTGTTTTCGCAGTATTTTCTCGGCAGCGGCTTTTGCTTCGTCAACCTGTTTCATATCGGCAACTTTTATCTGGATCATAGGCACTTTCTTGCTGCCGTAAAAGCGGCTTTGGACAGTCGAGTACGGTATGAAAACGCAGTCGTCCACGCTCTGCCCGCCAATGCCCCCTCCCTTCTCTTCCAACACGCCAACAATAGTTACCGACTGCGAATTGAACCCGCCTCCCGCTAAGCGTATCTTTTCGCCGATTGGATCGACGATTGCTGGAAACAGCTCTTCGGCGGCGTTCGAGCCTAAAACTGCTATGCGCGCTCGTGCGTTCATATCGCCCGGATCGATTATTCTGCCTCGTCGGAGTTTCAAACCGAAACTCATCAGCATATTCTCATCTGTGCCCTCGACGATAACGAATTTATTGTTGTCCCTGAATTTTGCATTTGCGCCGACTTCGTATGCAGGGCTGACGCTTGAAAACAGTTTGCTTCTGCTTTTTAATTCCGTAACATCATCCATGTCGAACGGGCGCGCTTGCACCATCCCGCGATTTTGACCGGCTCGCATCGGCGCTTTCGGCATAGCCCACATCACATCGTTACCCATACCTGCAATCTGTCCGGCGAACATCATCTTCAAACCTTCACCGAGCGACACGATGCTGATAACCGCTAGCACGCCGATCATTAAGCCCAAAAGCGTCAGAAAACTGCGAACCTTGTTCATCATCAGGTTACGCCAAGCTATTCTTAAGCTCGTCAAAAGAACCGTCATTCTATTCGCCTTCTTCCGCCGACATTTCGACTTGTCCACCAGTGAACGGAATTTCCTGCAACGGCACGTCTTCAACCATTACAAGTTCGCCTTCTTTCAATCCTTCCCGAATCTCGGTATTCTCGTAATCAGTTACGCCAAGTTTGACCGCTCGTTTTTCGGGTTTGACACGCCCTTTCGCATCGGTGCCTTTGACATAGACGATTGTGCCAAGTTCAGTGTCTGTGCGCACAACGTCGTAAGGCACTACAATGACACCCACGACAGTATCGGCTACCACCTCAACCGATGTTGTCATTGCCGAAAGCAGTCGCCTTGCCGTATTGTCAACCTCGATCATCACCGTGAACGTAGTCACGCCGCCAGCCGATGTGCCCTGCTGAAATATATTCGACACGATGCCGTCGAACTTTTCGAGCGGAAACGCATCAACTTCTACTATTACTTTTTGACCGATTCGAACACGTCCGATGTCTATTTCGTCAACGCCCGCGCGTATCTGAACTTGCGTCAAGTCTGCTACTTCACATATCGTAGTTCCTTCGCTGAACGAACCTGTGCTTGAAACGACGGTATCGCCGACTTCGACATACTTCGCTAAGACCGTGCCTTGAATCGGACAGGTTATCACTGCATCGCCGAGATTTTTCTGCGCCTCTTCGAGCGTTACTCGCGCTAACTGCCAAGATATTTCAGCTGCTTTAATGTCTTCGGGCGAAATTTCTTCCATTCGCAACTGAAGCTGTTTCTGCGATTCCTGAAGAGCAAGTTTCGCATTGGAAACCTGCCGTTCCGCTTCGCTCAATTCCTGCTCGGTTGCGTAGTCTTTGTCGTGTAGCTCTTTAATTCTGCCGTAATACTCTTCAGCTTTTTCAAGCGCAAGTTTCGCAGTTGCGACATTATTTTCCAGAGAGGACATCGTCGCCTTGTTAGAGCCGTTTTTCACCTGATCGTACTGCACTCGGCGCAACCGTTCGCTTAACTGCGCGCTTTTCAATTGAAGTTTCTGATTCGACTGATCAAGCTCCGCTATAAGATCTCCAGCAACTAAATCTTGCCCTTCTCTAATGTAGATTTTTTCTATCTTACCGCTCGCTTCGCTTTTTACGCGCACGCGAGTTTTCGGCTCGACCGCTCCAGTAGATTTGATTGTCAAGCTGATGTCGCCAAGCTCGACCGGTTTGAATCGTTTGTCTTCTTTTTCGGCTGCATTCTTAGGTTCGCCACCCGAAAACACTCCTTTGTTTGCCATAAATGCAGCCGCTATCGCAACAAAAACAACGAGTATAAAAAACAGAAACCTAGCTTTCTTGCTCATATAAATACCAAACAGTGAAGTGAAGTACGATTAGCTTACATCGCGCTTCTCGTTAAACGCCCGGTGGACGGAACTTATCTTGAATGGCAAACATTCCTATTGCAAATCCGAGCGACAAAACGATGTAAACAACCGTGAAGACCGCGGACTGTTGTTTCTTGTTGCGTAGTCCGTACGATATACCGATAAACAAAAGCCAGTATGACCAAACGGCGAATATGTCGTAAACGTCTATCATCCTGCCGGCGATTCCGTCCATGCTTATCAATCGTCCGAGCGATATAGTCCACGGCATTTGAGTATCTATGAAGTCATCGTAGCTCGATATGACTGGAGTTTTGCCCATTCTGCTTACTGCGCTTATCAGTGTTGTGAACGCTACAGGGATCGTCACAAACGCCGCAATCGAATATAGCTTCTTAAAATCGACGTTTTCAAGAAGAAATGTGCCAAGCACAAACAAAATCGCTGCGGCGATAAGCCAACCGAACATCAATCCAATTGGGGCAAGCAGCGGCCCAACATATTGTGTGATGTTTCCCACAGTTGTAGCCGCTTCGGTCGTCGGAACGTTCATTAACTCGTTAAGCTGTTCTGTAGAGCTCGCCGACCAAGGCATAACAAGCAGACCCGCGACAATACTTATCGAACCCGAAAATATCAGCGGAGTTAACCAGTCGTTGTAGTAATAAAGATTCTTAAAAACACTCGACGGTTCTATGAAAATATTCATGAGTTTATCGCCAAAACTCATCTTCGCTGGAATCTCTTCGACGTGAGCACTCTCCGACGCATTATTTTCTTCTTGCCAAGCGTCATTAATCGGTTTACCTGTAACAGGATCGAATCGCGGCTCCGGTGAAAAGTCTCTGTTTTGAAGATTATCGTTAACCACATCTCCTCCTAGCTAAGACGAGGCATCATACAACTCTTTGCTCGTAACTAGCGGCAACACTTGCGAAAGCACGCTGCCACCATACTACGATAGCGTCAAATGCCGAAAAGTTCCATTCATAATTCCAATATTAATAATATTATTCAATGACTACTAGCTTCACGAACAAAATAGCCGTCGATATCTCCGAAAAATAGCGAAATCTAAATCAACTCCGCTAAAAGCGCCATCCGCCCAACTCGTGCGCCGTCGCGACGATAGCTATAAAATAATTCACGCTCCGCATAGGTGCATTTTACGATTGTCGAAATTGCATCGGCGGGAACTCCACAGTTTACGAGCCACGCGTTAACAGCCGCCTGCAGGTTCAAGCGATATTTCACACCGTCGCGCACCTCGACACTCGGATCGAATACCCGCCCGTATAAACCGTCGGGATCGCCGTCGAAATTCTCGTCATCGTCTTGAATCGCTCCGAAATATGTGTACGTTTGACTATCGGGAGATACAGTTTCCTTTGAGCCTTCAGCTTTGATTTCAGTCAAAACTCTGTAACCTTCATAGAATTCGCCAGTAAAGCGGCTCGCTGCTTCGCTGCCAACTTCGTAGTT
>CAZRQJ010000026.1:2145-18385 GCA_964602075.1 uncultured Planctomycetia bacterium | reverse complement strand
TGATTTTCTCCCTGTTGCCTCGTAAGCAACATTCCCACTTTACCAATCACAGCCCATAATGACTACTATATGTTTCCGCTCCAACTCTGTCCAGTTTTAGGGGTGCACTCCAGTATGTGCCTGATATTTTCCTTTCCCTGGAATCTAACCTAAGGAAATTCACAATTAAATCTGATAAGTGCAATGCGATACCAAGCGCTACAAAGTTGTCTATATCTAATGATTTCATGTCAGTCATAATCGAACCACCTTAGGAAGTCTTAGCGAGAATATCAGGCAAGCATTTGACAAGTGCTGAATACTCGGAATGACAAGGATAATAAAATGGGTGATATGAAACATAAAACCGAGACTTCTTGTATTCTTCAAAGTAGTTTAATGATAAATATCTGAATAACACTCTGTTGTCTCTCTCAAGAAACGGTAACATTTCGTAACTGTCATCCGATGAAACGCACTCTCGAAGAAGATGCAGAATTTCCGGTTGATATTCGTTGGACATATTTATATATTCCAGTCTCAATTCGTCATTTTCAACGAGATTGTCAAAAGCCCAATCATAATCAAGCACTTTTAAGAGAATAACAGTGCCTACTTTTCTGGACAAAAAACGATTATAGTTCTTGGAATTCATATTCACATAACCCATAGTCGGCTCGGAGCAACCACCAAGCGAGTAGTTAGGCATTTCATCCATCGGGTTAGGTAGATTCGACCGCGGCTTGGTCAAGCTGTCTAGGAATGCATATATCTGCGATAAATCCGCTGTATCGTCAGCATTGTAGAAAGCCTCGACTCCCGAATCTTGCCAAAATGTCATGCAACCGTTTTGATACCAGTTTTTCGGCAGGTCGGGATTAGCCATTGTGCCAATTAACACAATATTAACAACAAGCATAGCAACAGCATTCATAAGCATCTCCCATAATGGATTTAACTAGAGGATACGATGTTCTTCTCCAAAAAGCACATTCGTTTTTACTTGTGATATATGTAACACATCATACGTATAAACTCTTATGATACATTTACCAAAGTACTATTCGAAATAGACGAGTGCAACCGTGATATTGTCTTTGCCGCCGCAATCGTTCGCCGCGTCAATGAGGGCATTAGCGATTTTCTTTAATGCATCGGAGTTTTCGAAACTGTCGTGAATAATCTGGAATATCTCACTATCTTTCAGCAAATCGGTCAAGCCGTCGCTCGCAGAAAGAAACAAGTCACCGCATCCGCAGAATAGCGAACATATATCGGGTTGTGCGCTTTGCGTCTTGTCTGCGCCAAGGCATTTGCTTATGACATTCTTTGCGGGATGCGTAAAAGCTTCGTCGTCGGTTACAGAACCGTTGTCAAGCAATTGCTGGACGAAGCTATGGTCGTGACTCAATCGAGTAAGTTTGCTTCTGCCAACAAGATATGTACGCGAATCGCCGAGATTTGCACACCAAGCGCGACCAATAACGACAAACGGATGTGAACGCTCACCCGGCGTGTGCGGAGGATATGGAGTCATTGCTACGAGTCCAGTCAGTGTTGTGCCCATCCCGTTGCGTTTTGAATGCAGATCGCAGTCTGCAAAAATATTGGCGTTGGCTCGAAGGAATGCGCGTTCGAGATGCGACTTTATAACCGCATCGCCTGCAAGTGCGCTGCTGCGCCAATCGTTCAACGTGCGTTCGAGAGTGGCAATAGCTATGTGCGACGCGATTTCGCCGGCAGCGTGTCCGCCCATGCCATCAGCAACCCACATTTGCACAAGCGACGCACCGGGACGAGTCGTATTTTCAATGGCAACCTTTCCGTTGTCTTCGTTTGTCTTTCTTACAAGCCCAACGTTTGTTGCGACTACGCCGTTTACGCTTTCGATAATGTTGAACAACTCGTTTAAAATTTCCGATGCGTAAAGCAAATCCGTGCGTTTGAGAAAACCCGTGAATAGAGCTTTCATTCTCTTGACAGGCTCGCAATACCAAGGCGCAGTACATTTATCCAAAAGCGTAATCGCCGTTCTTAATGCTTGACGAACGATTTCGTCGTCTAGGTCGTTAAGCTCGATGGGTATGAACTCATGCAATAATGCAAATTTGATTCGCCAAGTCTCGCCATTTTCATCAACTCCGATGGGCATCGGTTGAACGAACATGCGGCTTGAGTCGAAGCTCGAAGGTATTAGTCCAGCTTCCGTTTTCAACGAGATCAATCCGTTGAGCATGTCGAAAACCGATTGAAAGATCTCGCTAGGCCGCATATCGCGATTAGAGCAAAAGTCATCAAGTTTTTTTACATCTTCAGAAAACACGACTCCAAAATCGCCATCAACGTTAGTGTATTCGCCTATCGGAACGATTGGAGTTTCGATTTTTTGAAGCCTATCTTTAAGCAGGGCGAGCTGATCCTCGTTAATTTTACCGGCTATCCATATCGGACGAGAAGCCGCCTTTGTGTCAACAGGTTTTTGAATCCGCCCAGCGGTTGACTCATAAATTACTTCCCACCCATCTTTAGAGTTCAACTGCGATAACTCACCGCTGCGCTTGATCAACGGGTCAGTTCGATCATCAGATTCGCATCCATTTTGCTCCAACGGCGACTGCACTTCCGCTTCGTCTGGTAAATGTTTAGACGAATCATCTTTAACACTATCCTTAGTTCGTTTCTTAAAAAAACCCGGCGCAGTCATTTTTTACTCCATATCTCAACTCTTTCCGAGTCCATTATGTTTTTTTTCAAGAAAAATACCTGTTTTTTTGATGTACAACTCCACGCTTTCAGGAACTAAATACTTTATGGAGCGCCCTTCACGCACGCGCTGCCGTATGTCCGCACCGCTGATTGCGAGCGCTGGTATTCGCAAAAACGTAACAGATAGTCCGATACTGTCGAAAAACTCCGCTTCTTTAACGTAATTGTTTATGTGCGGACGAGAAACAGCGACAATCGAGCAGACTTCCGAAAATTCATGAATCCTCTTCCATAGTTTCATTTCACGCACGACGTCCGCGCCCGTAATAAACAAAAGGTCGGAGTTGTTCCCGAGAATATCTTTGAAATGTCTCAACGTCTCTATCGTGTAGCTTGGTTCGGGACGATCAATTTCAAAGGGATTCACTTCAAATTCTGGATTAGGGCTTGTAGCCATTACGCACATAATGTAGCGGTGAAAATTCTCTGCATATTCAGAACCTTCTTTGAACGGGTTACGGTTGGCTGGAACAAATATTATCTTATCCAACCCGAGATCTTGTAAAACTTCTTGAGCGGCAACAAGGTGTCCGATGTGAATCGGATTAAAACTACCACCCATTATGCCGACCCGATTAAGACGGCCCGCACCGATAATCCTCATCGCTAAAATCCGTGATAACGATTAACTAATCTCCGCTGGCAAACTTCATTCCAAGTTCCGCGATGCGCTCCATAACAAGTGTGAAGAAGTCGTTATCTTCGATGAGTGGAAGGTTGATAAACTCGTACTTCACGTCTTTGAGAGCATTATGATTATCACACATTCTACGCCATTCGCTTAATAAATCGTCGTTTATTTCGCCGAACTGCTCGCCCCCAAAAACTATTACAAGGTTCTTAAGCTTCGTGAGTTTTATCAATTCCATTTCGTCCAGCATTCGTTTAAGAACCGCTCCGGTGTCGGCGGCATCCAATCCAACGAAACTAACGACAGCTAATTCCACAAAGAAAAGGTGCGTAAGATTCGGGAATCTGACGTTGTCGCTCTGTTTGCGTCTAAGTTGAAAAGGAATAAATGCAATGTTGAATTTCCTGAAATGATGCTTCCAGAAAAATCTACGCGGTTTGCGCAGGAAAAAGTGAAAATCACTCGTGCGATTGCCGCTCAACAGCGCGTATAGCTTGAAGTAATAATCTTCGCCCACGCTTTGGGTTGATTCCAGAATCGCTATCGGCGCGGGTTGTCTATAGACTAATTCCACAAAACGCTCTTCACCGTTCTCACCAAGTTCGGCTCTTTTCGGTGTACGCCTGGTTGCGCTAGCGAATTTCACATTGCCGCGCCCGCCTTTGCCGCCTTTAAGGAGTTCTATTCGGTCGTTGTCCCTTGAAAGGCACGCGAGTTCCAGCCCGCTTCGCAAACAGACGATTCTAGTTCCGCAAGGCACGTGTATAACGAGATTATCGCCGTCTTTGCCAAAGCGTTTTCTGTCCTCGCCCGGTTTCCCGTTTTCGGCGCAAAGTTTTTTTGTGTTCGCCAGATGCTCTAAGTCTTCAAGGTCTTGTTTGACTGCAACTATTAAGTCGCCTCCCCTGCCGCCGTCTCCTCCGTCAGGTCCCGCAAGCGGTTCGCGTGCAAGGCGCGCAAACGAAGCACAACCGTCGCCGCCTTTACCTGCAGCCAATTCGATTTCAACTCTATCAACAAATGACACGGATTGATTGTACGTGTATCATGCGTTATTGGCAACCTAAATCGATTTATTGAATATTTCTACGATGGATTCGTCTGGATTTGGGTATATCAACCAATTTTATGGAGAGTTTATGGCTATACTTGATTTAACAGTCAGTCCTCGCAAGAAAGGCATCGAGTCGTTGCGCGAGTCGGTAGCGATCGCAGAAGAAGTTATCCGTTCGTCGGGTCTTCCCAACATGTTGACGCCTATGAGCACAATAATCGAAGGAGAAGTCGAAGAACTCCTTGAACTGATGCTCAAAATAGACAAGGCTTTGATCGACGCGGGTCACTATCGCGTTTACTTGATAGCTAAAATCGATCATCGTGTCGATAAGGATGTGAAGATGCTCGATAAAGTCAAAGCTGTCGAAGAAGCACTGGAACGCAGACAATTAGGTAATATCAGCTAACTCAACATGGCAAACCCGAACATCTGATTTATGGCAAAAAGACAAATAAAAAAATGGTTTTGTTTGATAATTAACTTACAACAACTCTTTTAATAAGAAAAACTATACGCTATAATGACAGGGGTTCAAGGAGTTTTCTATGGTGATTGTTGTTCGAGAAGCGAGATACTGCGACCTTCCTTTCTTTGTGACCAACAATCTTGCGATGGCGGTCGAAGCGGAAGGTATAAAGCTCGACAGCGCGATTCTCGAAATGGGAGTCAGCGCGGTATTCGACGATCGTGAGCGGGGTGAATATATTATCGCCGAGGTTGACGGCGAACTTGCTGGCTCGCTTCTAATCACAAGAGAATGGAGCGACTGGCGCTGCTGCTGGTATATATGGATTCAAAGCGTGTTTGTTCTACCGCGCTTTAGACGTATCGGAGTCTATACCGCTCTTTACAATCACGTTATAGATTGTGCTCACAAAATCAACGCTTCATCCGTACGCCTTTATGTGGATCGTACAAATGAAAATGCAATCAAAGCATATGAAAGTCTTGGTATGGTTAAATCCCACTACGATTTATTTGAAAAAGACACTTCCGAGCATCCTGAAGAATATTAGCTGTATCCAAACCCGATATGTGATGCGTTTTGAAATAGGGCTTTATCAAGTAAATTCTAATAAAACTGATCTCGTTACTTTTTGTCAGAAACTACCGCCTTCGGCAATCAATGCCAGAATTGCAGCGGCGTAGATAGTTGATAGAACGACACACAATACGAAGTTAATGATTAGAAGCGCTATTCCCCAGCTAAACCAAATACTTTGGCAACGCAAACATTCGTCTTCGGAATGGAACCTTCCGCTATCCCAAGCGATTCGCCAACCGCTCGCGCCAAACATGAAACTGAATATCAAAGCTGCTATTGATCCAACATATGGAACAAAGATCAACAATGTCCACATCTGCTTGTGCGACAATCCCCAGAACAAAGGCAATAAGAACGCTCCCCAATTCCATTTGAAGGTTGCAATTCGAGGCGGATACAATCCGCTGTTAGGATAATACGTTTGAATATCAAGAACTTGTCGATTGTAATAATCGTAAGTGGGTTGACGCGAGCTTGGTTGAGGTTGAGTTCGAGAGTGTTCAGTACTCGCTGATTCATCATAAATCGGTTTGCCATCTGCTTGCCGTGAAGCGAGTGGCTTTCCGCAGTAAACGCACGAGTAAGCTCCGTCGTCATTTCTTGCGCCGCAACTTTGACAATACATACATTACCCCAAAAACAATGCTCTGTATATCTTAAACAATGTTATTTTGCAATAGAAAGTCTTGCAAACCTCACGATTTTGGATGTCTCTGATGAGTTTTGGCTTGTAATGCAAGCGTGATTTGTAAATTTTTATGGTATTTTAAGCTGTGTTCATTCTATCTTTGGTGGTGGATTATGAAGGGGATTATCTTAGCCGGAGGCGCCGGCACTAGATTGTTTCCATTGACTAAGGTGACAAATAAACACCTGCTGCCTGTCGGACGATATCCGATGATTGTTCATCCAGTAATGAAACTACGTCAAGCCGGAATATACAATATTTTAATCGTTACAGGCCGCGAACATATGGGGGATATGATTGAGTTGCTTGGAAGCGGAGCGGTTTTCGGAGTAGATTTTACATATCGCGTTCAAGACGAAGCGGGCGGTATAGCGCAAGCGCTCGGTTTGGCTGAACAGTACGTCGGAGACGATTCGATGTGCGTTATCTTAGGAGACAATATATTCAGCGATTCATTAACGCCTTTTATTGAGCGGTTCGATAAAGAACATAATTGCAACGGCGCAATGGTTCTTCTGAAAGATGTTGCAGATCCGCATCGCTTTGGTGTCGCGGAAATCGAGAGCGGGGTTATAACGTCTATTGTTGAAAAACCTAAAGAACCTAAAGGAAATTATGCCGTGATTGGCGTTTATATGTACGATGCCGGTGTTTTCAATATTGTGCGTAAACTTACGCCGTCAAATCGAAATGAGCTAGAAATAACGGATGTCAATAACGCCTACCTCAAAGAAGCGAAGTTACACTACTCGGTGCTGGAAGGGTGGTGGTCGGACGCCGGCACGTTTGAGAGCTATCCGCTTGCCAACGAGCTGTCTGGGGAGATAAACTGGAATCTGCCGGATCTATTGCCCTCACCAGTCCCGCCCGGACCAGTCCGTCCGGGTTTCATCGATCCTTATATGAAGGTCGGTTGGCCTCCTAGATTTGGAGGGTTCTATCCAATGCAACCGCCGTCAGGTTTACCTCAAACAGGCGCAGCGGCGACCCAGGCTATGCCTATAGTCGGCGAGCCTTCCGAAGCATACCTGACCGATGAGGATAGAAAAATTGCTCGTCGCAAGCGAGAACGAGAAGCAGGCGCGGTTGGAATGCCTAAGTTCAAAGAAACACCTAAAGATCCGTTCCCTCATGACTTTGATGAGGAGCATGTACCTGCTGGTATGGCATCTACATCTGTTCCTGCGGTTGAAGTTAAAAATATGGCGGATATGATTTTTGCAGCGGAAGAAGTTTCTAAATCCCAATCACAAGAAACGACTCGTCCAGAGTTATATCATAAGACTTGCGAATCGCTGCCTGATTGTCCTAACACGATAATGTCGTCGGATGGTGTTCGTAGCAACAGCTGGGTGCCAATAAAGTATTACGAATACTTACACTTTCCCGAAAAAGTTTATAACAGCAACTACGATAAGTTCGAACACAAACTTGCGCTTGCTACCCAAGTCGATAGGGCGATAATGAGTCTTGGCGATGTTATTCGCCGCTATCCGTACGACGACGACCGTCACATTCGTGTCGGATATTACTTTACGCATAAAGAAAAGGAATTCCTACTTGCTTGTATAACACTCGGCGATTCGTCTCCATCTCAACCGCACGTTCTCGTATGGATAAAACTAGATATATATCAGGATGTTGAAAACGTCGGTTTTAGGGTTGTCAAGTTTAGATTCGACAACGACGAAGCTAGAATGGTTTTTGTTGATTCGCTTGATCAAATTCCCTCTGTAATTGAGACACTTGTAAGAAAAGTGAACCTAAGGAAAGGCATCAGAGAAAAAGAAGAACCGAAGATGACAGACCAGAAGCGAGGAGTTGACGACGAAAAACCCGGTCGCAGTTTTTAGACTTTCTCACTTCCAGAAGACCAAACGTAATGTGAGGTTTAGCAATTGACATTCCTTGCGCGACGAGTGTTTACACTAATAGCTGTATGTTTTGCGCTCGGAATAACGTTTGCGAACAACAATAACTGTCCATTAAATCCACATATTTTGTCTGCAATCGCGTCTATGTGCGTGATAGCGTTCTTGATTGCTATGCACCGTCGAAATCTGCAAACAACCGTTGCTGCGCTTTTCATTTGCTGCGCTGTGTTAGGCGCATCGCGTTTATGGGAAGAAAGAAATCTTGTGTTAAGCGCTCCCATCGTAGATATCGCGAAGGAATCGTCGGGTCAACACATAGTGATAGGAAGAATTGTAGGATTCCCAAGACTGGGCGGTGAGTACGTTCGCGCAGTAGTCGCAGTATATGGCATTGACGGAGTTGTTTCCGACGACGGATTGGGAAGGATAATGTTGTTTTGGCGCTCCGAAGGCGATCGTGACTTGATGTGGGGCGACGAAGTTGCGCTTGATGCGTCGCTAAGGCTCGAACGCGCGCCGCGAAATCTGGGTGAGTTTGATTATCGAATGTACCTTCTCGATAGAGGGGCTGCGGTAACGGCGTTTGCTTTCGGCGCAAATGGTTTGAAACGAACGAACAAACGCAGTAATGTTATGCAGGCTTACTCGAACGTTCGACGACTCTTGTTTTCTCGCTTAGCTGAACGACAGCAATCACCATATTCAGAGATACTAATAAGCCTGGTTTATGGCGATAAAACTACGGAGCTGGATCCGGTAGTGAGAGAGGAGTTCCGGCGTGCAGGTATGACTCATATTTTGGTGGTCAGTGGAACGCAAGTCTCATTGATTGTGTTTCTGCTGATCGGACTGCTTTCGCCCGGTCGAGACGACATGGCAAGACGCGGCGTGATAAACCGCATAGCGGTCGGCAGCGTGATCGTTATAGTAGTTTTTCTTTACTGTACGCTTACAGGATTTGAGACGAGCGTTTTGCGCGCATTTGTCATGGGGGTTATGATGCTCATTGCGCGCTTATCGCATCGGGAAACCGACGGATTCGGAGAACTGGCACGATCGGCAATCATCATTCTTGCGGCGCAACCCGGTCAGTTATTCGGCGCGAGTTTTCAATTGAGCTTCGTCGCATGTTTCGGGCTGATGTATGTTTATTCCGTTTTTGGCGCGGTTGTCGCGTCGGCGCGTTTTAGAGTCGTACGAGTTGCCTTGGTTACATTGATAACGACAGCCGGCGCACAGTTGTTCGTCGCTCCAGTGCTTGCATCGCACTTCAATCAGTTTTCATATTGGGGTCTTCCTGCTAATCTGTTGGCTATTCCACTTGCTTCAGTTTTGCTCTTGCTCGGTGTAGTGCATAACATATTGGCGTTCATAGCTCCGGATATAATTGCAGTAGTTTCTGCATTCGTTCTAACATTAGGATTGACGTTGCTTCAGTTTCTAGCGCACTTTTTCGGCAATTTGAACGGCAGCGATACACGAGTAGCTTCACCTGCTGCTCTCACGATTGCACTTTTCTACGTGTTAGCGATTAGCGCAGGTGAGCTTTTTAGACGGCGACGGCGGATCCGCGAGTTTCTAACATCAACGTTCCATATGTACTTTTTAACGTCTAGGCACAGAGCAGGCGGCACGGTTGTAAGGTTGACGAACGAGATTCGACTACTGCTCGTTCTCTTTGCGGTTTCTTCGGTTGGAATGGCTATCGCACATATCATGATCAGACCGAATATGCCGCGAGCTTTGATGTTAGCCGCTGGTGATTCGCTTTCATTGGTTATACAAGATGAACAGGCTCGCGCTTACGCAATAATCGATCCGTCGGGCGGCGAGCTGATGCGGCGTAATCAGATTCGCACAGTGAGAACGGTTCTCGATCACTACGGTGTTAAGAAACCCGATGCAGTTTTTTTTACAGACGACCCGGGCGCAAAAGGCGAAATTGAAGCAGAGATAATCTGGGCTGGCGTACATCGAAAAATTGATTTCACCGCAAAAGATACCGCAACAAACGACTCGGCTGAAATATCTACGGAGAACCTCATTATCGGCGATTCTACCGTCGGACTGCTCGCGAAAAAGTTGTCGGGAGACGGAAAGCGTTATGTTCTTTTTGTCGACGCGCTTTCGTGTAAAGTAGCTGTTTTCAGCGGTGAAACGACTCAAGCGCTGTTTACAGAAGCATTGAACGAATACGGATTCCCAGACGTTATATGCGTTAAAAGCGGTACGACTTTCAACATAGAAAAAGCGATCCGAAAAGCGCAATCAACGCAAGACTCACAGAAACGCGATACACGGGTAAAAGACAGCTCTGACTATCCCGAAGTAATCTGGTACGGTCGCACACAGGATCGCGCAATAGAAATAGCGCTAAGCCCAAACCGAGACAAAAGTCGCGTAGCCGACGTGATTTCGTAACACTTGTGAAACGCCTGATTTCGGACGACTTCTAACTGATATTATGCCACGTGGGTGTGAGTACTTAGGATCGTGTACGGAGCGATCAAACGCTGCAACTCTGCTATTTCAGGAAGCCTTCCGACACAAAGCACTCTGTCATGGATCATCAAAGCGGGAGTTTCGGTGATCTCGTTTGGATATTTGCGTTCGTCGCCTTCGATTTCGACTTCAAAGTCGCGAAGACCCATCATAAACATCGCATTGTGAACGCGAATCCTCATTTGCTTGCATCTGCTGTTTCCACTACCAAAAACTGTAACCTTAATCATTTGTTTCTCCAATCATCAACGTAAATATGTATCTACCATACGCCTAAGCAGCGAATCTGTTTTTCATACGGAACGCGTACGGAGCGAGCATTCTCTGAATTTCAACCAGTTCGGGTAAAGTTCCGCTGCTGATAACGTTACTGTCAACAACAATCGTCGGAGTTTCTGTCACGAACGAAGGATATCTCCGCTCATCGTCTTCAACCTCAATCTGAAAATTGCGTATTCCTAGCATCCAAAGTGCGTTGTGCACGCGCACACGCAACTGTTTGCATCTACTAGTTCCGTCACTGTAAATCAATACCTTAAACATTTCTTGCCTCCCGGCTAAAAAAAGCCAAGCTAAACCTCTACGCTGCCAGAACGACCAAATCTCTGGAAGCACCGCAACCAGGATCCGTGGGATCTGGTAAGACAACATGTACTTGTTCAGTATGCTCATCGTCTTTGTGAATAATTGACAATACATTATCATTCACAATAACAAGTTCCTTGCGGAACCTCCGAGCACCTTCTTTAACAAGATATACACTTAACTTCATCGCAATGCACCTTCCGTATGAGTCACGGTAATAATACCCCATATAGTGATTAGTAGATACGTATATCACATAAATTATATTTTTATTCCGCTTGAGCAGATTGTATCAATGTGATTGCATATCATATAATTCACAATCTTTGTGATTGACGAAATTGCGCATAAGGTTGATAAATAAAGAGTTTATGCTGGATCGAGGGCTTTCTCTATTTCACATAGTCCCAAATATGGTTATCGCAAACGTTGATTTAATGCGGTTTCGTGAATATCTTGGACGCGTTATTTTGTGAAAATCTTCTATCTCATATTAGCATCAACAGAAAGCATTTACTACTTACACTTCACAAAGTGAAGTTAAGACGTTGATTAACTGCAAGGAGCATGCATGAAAGCAAGAATCTACGACTAAACACTTGACGAAGATAGCAAATGTTTCAGTCGAAAAGCAAACTTGTGGGTGAAAAAAATGAAAGCAATAAAAATGGGCGGTAGTGGGATCGAACCACCGACCTCTTCGGTGTCAACGAAGCGCTCTAGCCACTGAGCTAACCGCCCACAAAAAAGGAGGCGATCGGAATCGAACCGATGTATAGCGGTTTTGCAGACCGCCGCCTTACCTCTTGGCTACGCCTCCACAAATAGTTTCGGATTTGCATCCGTCACATACGCGGGTATTGATTATAACCCGTCCATGATTTGCGGTCAACAAACTGGACTAAAAAAAATGGCGAGACCGCTAGTTATCAATACACGACCGAAAACATAAGCGGTAAATTTGGGAATAACAGCGAGTAGCGTAATGTTAGCTTGCTAAACAAGATTATATAAGTATAATGATGATGTGTTTAACACTGTCGAGCTAATTTTACTCATACTCGTCATACTTGTAGGTCTCGGTTGGGTGGCGATTGCGATAATCCTTGCAGTGTTATCGAAAAACATCCTGCCGAGAATCAAGCAGTTCGAGAGCGTTTTGTCGCGTATGAATTCGTTGCTTAAAAAGGCTGAAGACGAGAAACTGCTTGAACGAATCGCTGGTTTAATCGATGTAACAAGCGGAACCGTATCAGAATTAAAGGCGCGCACATCCGAGTTGTCAGTCACGATTGCAAAATTGCCCGTTTTGGCGGATGAGCTTAAAAGTTCTTTAGAAAACATCCGCGGACTAACTGAACGCGCAAAAGAAGAAATTCCGCTCGATAAACTCAAGGAAGCGCTTGATAAGCTAAACAGTTTGCTTGTGCATATTAGGACTGTCACTGAAAACCTCGACGGAATGCTAAATCGAGCGAAAGAGACGCGAGACAGCGTGGCTGATGGAATTTCAGCTACAAAAGACAAAGTTGATGACGCTATCAACATCATTGGTGGTGTTGCCGCGGGTATAACGGCGGGGTTGAAGTCGCTGACCTCGAGTGAGCGGAAGCAGCCTGACGCCGTAGGTGGTAAATGATTAGGGGTAGATGCAGATTTAAGGAGGTTGAAATGTCAGAACACAACGACGATTTTCAGAAAAATTTTGGTTATATGGTGGCGGGTTTCGGTTTCGGAATGCTCGTCGGAAGCATTATTGGATTGCTTTTCGCTCCGAAGAGCGGCAAGGAACTACGCACAGAAATCGGTGAGAAAAGCACAGAATACTACGGAAAGGCTCGCGCTGGTGTAACTGATGCTTATGGATCGGCGGTTACACGCTTGAATGACGCTTACCAGCAGGCTCGTGACGCACTCGATATGGCATACGCGACCGGTAAAGAATACACTGCTGATAAGGTTGATAAGCTCAAAACCGCAGTGGAAGAAGGCGTTAAGGTTGCAAAAGAGAAGATCCAGCGGAAACACGAAGAGGAATCTACCGAAGCCTAACATCCTATAGGTTAGACCGCTTATTCGGTTTATAATCTACTCGTGGTATCAAAAGGTTCATTAGAATACAAAGCGACCGGAGACGAACGATCTCTGGTCGTTTTGTCGCGTAATCCGTATTTGTATTCCGTCAAGCGATTTCTAGCCGCCGCCGATGCTCTGGGTTACAAAACTGCAGTTATAGATCCATACCAAATAGCGGTTGAAGTTGGTGCGATAGCGCATGAAATACAAACGCCGCTTTTCACTAAATCAGCAAAAAACGAAAAAGTGGATGAATGGACATGCGGGAAACCACAAAGTCCTAGCGTATATCACGGCAGCAGACGGTTTAGCGCAGACATCGTGATTAACCGCCTTTCAAGTCTAGCTTGTGAATACTCCGTTCAAGTGCTTACAGGATTCGAGCGAAGCGGTTCGCTAACTATCAATCCCGCTTTCCCGACTTCGAACTATCGGCACAAGTTCAGCGCACTTTCAGCGCTGGAATCCGCTGGTTTACCCGTTCCAGAAACTCGATTGATTAGGAGTGGACAGGACATAAACCGTGCCGTAACCGAACTCGGCGGACCGCCGGTAATTTTGAAGTTCGCACGAGGCACGCAAGGGCTGGGTGTGATATGGGCGGAGAGTTTCGACGCGATATCGAGCATAACCGAAAGCTTAAACCTGATTCAGTACGATGTGATGATTCAGCGGTACTACCCAAGCGCGCGCGAACTCGACTTGCGCGTAATCGTTTTGGGTGGTAAACCGATAGTTGCCGTTAAACGCGTTGCCGGGAACGACGACTTCCGCTCGAATTTCCACCGCGGCGGTTCGCTGCATAGGTATGAGTTGAATGACGAACTGGCGGATCTTGCTTCGCGTGCGGCGAACGCGCTCGGATTGAATTTCGCGGGCGTGGATATCATTCTCGGCAATGGCGATTCGGACTATAACGGTACGGTTCACGGCAGACCGCTCGTTCTCGAAGTGAACTTGAGCCCCGGCTTTGAGGGTTTGGACAACGTGTACGGCTGCGATATAGCTCGGGAAGTCGTTAAATGGGCGACGAGTGAACTCGCCGCGATAAGAAGTGACATGTAATCATATTGTTTTTGAAAGTGATTAAATGAATGAAAAAAATGTATCGGTAACACTCCCAATAGTCGTACTGCGCGGGACGGCGCGCGAGATTGGACGCGCATATGCTGCGATAGACCCGTCGCGCGTACACGAAATATATGCGACGCGTCTACAACGCCTTATCGATTACTGTGCGGAAGACGGCCTTGCAGTTTCGGAAGACGATGCAGCAACGATAGCACGCGAATGTCTGCCGATAATCGAAGCATATTCCAAATCGAATTTTGAGGAATATTCGGGCATAGCCGAAGTGTGTCGTATGCCCGTCGAGAAAGTCTGGATGATCAGCGGACATACCGATTTACGGGATTACCTTCGGTTCAGAAACGGCAGCGAATGTGGCACGAAAAGCAGCGGTGAACTTGAAGGTTGCAGCGCGTTTTTCGCCGGTGCGGACGCAACTCGCGATCGAAAAACGCTTATCGGGCAAACCTGGGACCTTGGCACAGAAGATATGCGTCATGTGGTCTTACAGCATCGCAAGCCTGACGATGCACCGGAATGTATCACGATAACCGTTTCCGGCGCGCTGCCAATGATTGGCATGAACGAGTATGGAATCGCCTGTCTCACGAACGACCTGAATCCCGGAGACGGACGATTAGGAGTTTGCTACATAGACATTTTGTCGAGCGTTTTGCGGTGCGACAATTTAAGCGACGCCGTAGATGCAGTATTGAACGCACCACGTATGTCGGGTCATAACTATCTGATAGCTGACGGACTTGGGTTGACTGTTGACATCGAAACTACTGCGTGCGACGCATCGGCGTTCGCGCTTGAACGCGGCGTGTACGTTCACACCAATCATTACGTCGACCCGAAACTAGCAAGAATCGAACGCACGCACCCGCCGTCGAGTGAACCCCGCCGTTACAGGATGCACATGCTTCTCCAGAGCGGTATTGGCGGAATCGACGTAGATTTTTTACAGCGGATTATGAGCGACAGGTACGGAACGTACCCGATTAACCGCTACGACGACGACGGCATGAGCACAAACGCTTGCTTGATTATGTCGCCGGTTGATCGCGTTATTCACGCGTGTCGATCGCAGGCGGACCGCGGCGAGTGGATAACGATGGATTTTGATTTGGCATAAGCAGCAGTTTATTCAACCGGACATTTCGGGGGTGGATCGTTCGCGAGTGCGAATCTCTTCCGCATAGCCGCATCGCACAACGCATATCCCCAGTTGATTAGAGCTTTCTGCTCCGCGTGCGTGAACGGTGCGAGTCTCGTTCTCATTCTGCATAGACTCGCGGTTTCCGATGAGTCTTTGACAGCCTTGTCTTGCACGTCAATTCCATCTATTTTCCGGTCGGCGCACCAGAAAGCACCTCTCGGTAATCCAGCGATATCGCGGTTAAGTGTTTCTTCGAGAATTTCTCTCGTCACACCGCTGTTCCCAAATGTCTGAAGGAGCGTCGTTCTCGAAAGTTGCCTGAACCATGCGCTGCCGCTTCGCCACAGCGCTCGCACCTGACTCGCATCGCTAACAAGTATTGTCGCGTAATCCGTGAACACCGGCAGCACCGCAAGCGGGTCGTGCATGCCTCCGTCAACAAGCACAAGCTTTCTTCTGATACGCTCAAACGATGCGGAATCGGCATCCGTATCCACCTGCCACAGATTCGTGTAGAGACGCAATGCGACCGGCGACAAGTAAGGCGGATAGGCGGTACTCACCGCAACTGCGTTTGCCAGCCGAATTTTGTCGTCACAGTAAAAGCCTACATTCGCAACTTTGAAGCCGGTTTTCTCAAATACAACCGATGAGCCGGTTACAAGATCGCTCCCCAGTATCATGCAGCGTGGTCTTTCCGGCAGGTCATGAAGTCTGACACCTCTAAAAAGCTGCCTGTCATAAGTTTTCGATAAAAGTGTGTGCGTGCCGCCCCAAAGCGAAACAGCGGCATTGAGCAGGGTAGTC
>CAZRQJ010000026.1:0-2126 GCA_964602075.1 uncultured Planctomycetia bacterium | reverse complement strand
ACGCTCGCAAAACCAGCGAAGCGGTGAAATAATAAGTTCATTTAAATTCCTTGCTTTCGCGTCTTCCCACTTAAGCTCGTCCCAGTGCAAGCAAAGATATGCCCCGACTATGCTCCCGCCTGAAACCGAACTGACGCACGACAATCGCTTGAGCCATCCGAGTTCGTTAAGCCTTAGCAGTCCGCCAAGATGAAACAGAGTCGCACGAAACCCGCCGCCGGACAGGCAGAGAGCGATCCCTTCACGGTCGAGCATTGGTTTATGCACGCTTAAATTATAGCTGGTCTGTAAGTCTGAGAGATGCATTCAAGTATTAATATCCTCCTGCTTAAAAAGTAAAGTGCTTTTTCTGCGACAATAAGGGGATCGAAGTGGCGCGTTATTGGGAAAATACGGCTTTGAATACGTTTACGCAATCGTAACGTTGGGGTTGTTCGCACTGATACTAACTGCTTTTCCGTAGTGCGGCAGCGGTAAGCACGACGGTGGATTGACATAGCGAATCGGTGCGGTAGTTTCCGTTATCAGTTACGAGCACACGTACGACTCGGAAAGAGCTTCGTAATATTTTGCCAAGAGAGCGGTGTTTCACACCGAAGCTTGCTTCGGTCAGACCATCATTCCAACCGTTCCCGTCGATATCACCTTATCGCATTCGACCGCCTGAACAGGCTCAAGCTTGAAAAGCTCAATAAGGGCATATACACACGGTACAGCTATGCGCACACAATGTACCCGATCCGTCCCGCTTCGGATATCACAGGCAAGAATGCCTGTGCCACATTACGCGGGGAACAGGACGGCTCTCGTTGTGTCCGGCACATGGCATGCGGCGCGCAGTTTCGGGTATAATTACAACGGCATGGGGTTCCTCACGTCGATTACGGAGAACGTCAATCTGTCCAATTACGTTGCGACGGTGACTACGGACGCCAACGGCAATATCACGGAGATAGGGGAAGTGCGGAACGTGCTCGGTACGCCGACGACGGTTTCAACGAATACCTTTGAATACGACCCACCACGCCCCGGACAGCGCCGTTTACGGCGCGCGTCGGCTGGAACTTCGTTACACTACGTTCAGGATTTCCCGGGACGTGCAATGTCCATCGGCATGAATGCCGACGCTCCTGAATTTTTATCCGTCGACTCGAACCAGAACGTTGCGGTCGCTCATTCGTACGACGGATTGGGTAGACTCGTGCGCACATCACGCACCGTTTCGGGTCCGACGACCACCGAGTATCGGCACGTCAGGGATGGACTCAAGGTGACCGGAAACATAGACTACACGAACTCGAACACCGCGCCGACGTGGACGAACAAACCGAACGGACTTATGCCGATTGAATCGCAGCAACTTCAAACGAACGCGAGCCAACAGTACATCAATATATCGGACGAATACTCGCCTGCGAGGCTCACGTATCATCCAACAACCTCCGCGGCGGGGAATACGTCCACGAACAACGCAAAGGGCAGCTATTCGGTAATCGACGGCGCGGCTCCCGTAGTAAACGCCACGACCTTGCACAGCGAACTCTTCTATCACCGCAGTTTGACCGTAAACGAAAACACGATTGCATTGTCATCAGACAGAGGCTCATTGGAAATCGCGGGTGTATCGCTTCTCTACGAAGGCTCACGCGTAAAGTCATATCTGTTAGGTCGTGACCTCAACCCGATGGGCAGGGGCGATGGCAGCCTGTACGCACAAGGGATGTTCAGTGCAGAGAATACGCGACCGATGACTAATCAATTATTCTACATTGGTATAGGAAATGCTATTAACAATTTCTTCATAAATCTAATCCCACCTCTGTATTTCCATGAATTTTTTCCTACAGAATTACCGCACGTCAATCAAAATTGTTATGGCGCTTACGCATACAGAGGTTATTGTTCAGGATATGATCAAAACATCTACGAAGAACCAATAGAGGTATGTGCAAATGAAGTACAATATCACAACGGTAGGTACTATTCGTTACGTTGTGGATTGCCACGATGGCCCAGTGGTGTAGAAGGTCTTGATTTTTCCTCGGATTGCGAAGCAGCTTTTGAGAGGTTTCCACAACATAAACAATACATTGAGGATGCTTTCAGAAGATTGGTTAGACTTACAA
>CAZRQJ010000025.1:12008-18498 GCA_964602075.1 uncultured Planctomycetia bacterium | reverse complement strand
TACTAAGTTGCTGCTCGGTGGATTTTTGAGGCTGCGCGGTACCGAAGGCAGAGCAGCTTGATGCAGGACGTAATCAATGCCTTTACAAGCCGATTCGCAGGTTTCAACATCGGTAATTGACCCTTCGATCAGGTCGATATTAGATACACCTTCAAGATTCTCACGTCTGCCCGTTGAGAAATCGTCAAGCACTCTCACCGTTTCTCCACGGCGCACAAGGACTTCGACGATATTACTTCCGATGAATCCAGCTCCACCGGTAACAAGATACTTTGCCAAACTTAGCTCCCCGAAAGAGAAACGATCATCAAATTAAAGACGCTCTATTTTATCGCTTTCTATCCCTTTTGTCGCATTTCTTGCGTCGAACACTAGCGATGAGTGTTCTAAAATGAACTCCCAATCAAAGGTCGTATGGTCGGTAGCACAAATCACGATATCAGCCCAAGCGATGTTTTCTGCCGTGAGTTCAACAGAATGTAATATAGCTTCATCATCATCGTCTTTCCCTACCTTTACCTGTGCAATATATGGGTCAAAGTATCTGACTTCGGCCCCAAGTCTGTTTAGGAAAGTCATAACCTCAAGCGATGGCGATTCTCGTTGGTCGTCTATGTCGCGTTTATACGCGACGCCTAGAACAAGTATTTTTGCGCCGCGCAACTCAATCAGATTCTTGTTAAGTAACGACTCGACTCGGTTAACTACCCAGTGCGGCATACTGCGATTTACTTCGTTCGCCAAATCAATAAAACGCGTCCGAAAATTCAGGAACTTCATCTTCCACGATAGATAAAGCGGATCGATCGGTATGCAATGTCCTCCCAGCCCTGGTCCTGGATAGAAGGGCATAAAACCAAACGGTTTTGTTGCAGCTGCATCGATTATCTCCCAAACGTCCAAGCCTAAACGATGGCATATCATTGCGATTTCGTTAACGCTGGCGATATTAACTGCGCGAAAAGTGTTTTCGACAAGCTTGACCATTTCGGCGGCGGCGGTCGAACTCACGGGAACGATTTCGTTGATTATCGAACCGTATAAATGCGCCGCTCGCTTAACGCATTCCTCTGTTACGCCGCCTATCACCTTTGGTGTGTTCTTAGTATAATGTTTAGTGTTGCCTGGATCAACGCGCTCTGGGCTGAAGGCAAGATAGAAATCGCTTCCGACTTTACGTCCTCTTTGCGACAGTGCAGGCAACAGAACTTCGTCAGTTGTCCCGGGGTAAGTGGTGCTTTCGAGCACTACAAGCGTGTCTGTCTGGATATATCTCGTAATCTCGCGTGTAGCGGCGATGATATAGCTAATATCGGGTTCTTGCATTTTAGAAAGTGGAGTCGGTACACAAACACTTATCGAATTGCATTCGGATAGTTTTGAAAAATCAGTAGTAGCGCTTAGATACCCTTCATTGACAGCTCGCTTCAATAAGTCATCGTCTACGTCTTTAATATAGTTGCTACCTTGATTGATAGAGTCTACTTTCGCTTGAACTACGTCAAAACCAATAACCTTGAAACCTTTCGCAGCAAATTCGACCGCGAGCGGAAGACCGACATATCCAAGCCCGATGATGCCAATTACAGCAGTGCGTGATTCGACTATTTCATAAAATTTATTCATAAAAACCTCACAAGTTTGCTGTCGGGTTTATCAACTAACGTTTTGCGAAAGGCATTATACGCTTTAGAAGCATTTCCTTGTATATCTCAAAACCATGTTCAGGTTGTTTTTTAAGGCACAATCGTTATGAAATTCAAAGGACCAGGCGGCAAATTGGATAAATCTGCAAGCGCTCCAATATCAAGGGCTGACGTAGCAATGAAGGCAGCGTTGACCCGAGATCTATTAGCGTCGAAAGCGCCGGAAAAATTACGAGAATTTCCTAGTCCATACGCCTGCCAGTTGACCGGATTGGACGACAACGATGTTTGTACGGTTCCCTGTTGAGACATTTCAACTGAACCTGTTATGTTTGGGAATCCAGAAACACCTAAGTCTCCAGCCGCTCGCAACATAGCAATGAAAGCGTTTGACGATGTTGTCGGCACAATGCAGCTTTCAAGCCCGTAGTTTAACGACGCTCTTTGAGTAAATATATTCACCGAGAATTGCCCTGAAAATATTGTTTTGTTAAGCGGGGTTGTTCCCGAGCGGTAAACACTGACATCGAATACTGGTATCTGGTAACCAACAATCGGTATAGTTATTATGCGAACGTTCTGGTAAGTAATTTGCATATCCCCACCTACGTAGTCCGCACTTAAGGACAAAGGACCTGAACCTGATATTGTCGTTGTCAAGTCATTCACAGACCATGGAGCTGCGCCCGACTTCAAGGCGCGATTGAGCTTTGTATCGAATATCATATTAGCTTGATCAATTTCCCCAGCACTGTAAACAATAGAAATTTCGCCATTGTTTTGATTGACTGCCAAGTCTAAGCCTAATATGTTCACCTCGTCGTTATCAATAACCTCCGTCGTTCCTGTTATCGCGGCTGGCGATGGTTCGAGATAAGGAGCTGTGAAGACGCATACGCGCGCTGGGCTTAGTGCTGCTTCGAGCGAATATGCGACAACGAGTTTCGATTCGCTCTCTAAATATGAAATGCGCGCCGCAAAAGGCACTCCGCCTAGATTTGGGCTAATCTCGTATTCATCAAAACCGAGTGTAGGTATGCCCACGAATACTTTGGCAGACGATTGATCTCTGTTGAATACCAAAATTACGGCTTGCCCGTGAATGATCGCTATCTGCGGCGCAACAAGCAACCCTGCGTTTGATACAACAACTTCTTCCTGCCATCCTGCGTTGTACCAAGCGATTTTTAGCGAGTTTGACTCGGTGCGATATACAATCAAAGGCGCGCCGTTTTCTATAAAGGCAGAGCTGTTACCGAATCCGGGACCGATAGCTATGTCAGAGTTATATACGTTTTCAGTTCCTACTCGTGTCGTTCCACTAGGCGGGACTTTTGCAATTGAGCTAATCGGAGCAAAAGGCGTGGCGTCGAGCGTGTTGGTATTCTGATCCTCGTTATTGTTCATAAAGTCCATATCCGTCGCGCGAACGCCGAAAGTGTATTCGACTCCATTAGTTAATCCAGTTATCACAGCTTCGTGAATTGATTCGCTGTAAGGACCCGAATCGATCGCTGTTGAAAAATCGAACGTGGCAGATTCGTCATAATAAACATGGTAAACGACAGGCGGACTTAAAGCATCTTCAGCGGTTCCCCAAGTTACCGTGACCTGTTCGTCTCCCGGAACTGCGGAAATAATGCTAATGTCGTTAATCCATATCGGCGGATCTGTGTCTGCATTGGGCGATAGAAACACCGTTTCGCCTGGCACTCCTTCAGTTTCGCCGTCCGTCGGCACTATTCGCCATGCGCTGTCCGTTTCGAGAACTTCGATTGGTGCGTCAATTCCCATTACTACTTGATAAAAGCCGTTATCCATACCGCGCACACCTGGTACTGCTTCGACAAGATACGGGTCATTTGGATTTTCGCCGGTTTCTAACGGAGTTGTTCCCCAATCCACATCGGATTCCGGATTGCCCGGATCGAGTGGAGTTCCGTAGTAAATATAATAGCCAACTAGGCTTTCTAGGTAGTGCTGGGCTATGACTGAAATATCAGATATCCCTACCTCGACGTTGCCGTCACCGTCGATCCATGCTTCGAGTATTTCGTCGCCCTGTCCGTCGGTAGGATCTGCAAGATAATAGTTCGCAATCGGCGTTATGTCCGATACACCAACTTCTCCGCTGTAATCGTAATCTCCGGCAAGTTTGCCGTGCCATTCCAGCAAAACAAAATCGACATCCCCTTGTCGAACTTCAAGATCGTCGATTATGTTTTCCTCACCGCTAGGCGCTTTTGATATCACGCGATTAACAAAAGGAGCGCGCTCAAAATCTATGTGGATTGATAGATCGTCAGGAAGTTTCGCACTCTTAATCGGGACTGCACCAACCGCGACAAAACCCGGAATTCGGGTTATCGACAAAGTCAGCAAATCCGTTATATCTTTCCGTGATTCGTTTTGTCGAATGATTACCTTAAGCGGTGTCAGTTCACTTGACGGATACTCGATATGAAGCAAGTGCCCTTCAGCATTTTTTACAGTCGTAACAACTCGAAGATTAACAACATCACCCGCATCGGTTGTTTCAAGCCTGTATTTGTCCGCTGAATCCAATCCCGACAAATCAATAATTTTGAAGTCAGAACTCGCAAAGCTATTCGAGCGCGTAGAATCAAACGTCTGAAGCGTTACTCCGCTTTTCGAGCAGGATACTAAAACAAGCGTTATTAAAGCAAATAGCAGCGTAACTGTTAGGTGACGCATAAAAACCTCCTTAATTCTGACACGCAAACCGAATCGCGTTTATTCTAGCGCAGGAAGTTCAAAGACTCAACAGAGTCAATTTGAAGGGTTTTTCCGAAATCGTGCTGGAATAGTGTTTTGAGGTGTCTGCTCGACACATCCAAGTTTCTTTCGGTTTCAACTAAAGATATGCTGCAACTGTCATCCCAAAACTGTTCAAACTCGCCAAGCCAATATGGATCGTCAGGAACTATCCAATTACCCGAAGACTTATAAAAACCGTGAACGATAACTTTTTGATAAGTTCTACTCAAACCAAACTGCGAAAAATGGGCAGCTGCATAAATCGTTCCGAGCGACCCGCCGTCTATCTTAATCAGGTCGGTTTCGTGATGAATCAATCTGCCTTGATTGTTAATAGAAGCTATCTCGACGATATCCCAAGTTTGGTCGCCAGTCGGCAGCGCAAGTTTGAATAATTCAGACTCCAAATCTGTGAATAGAATCACTGGACGATCGTTTTCATCAAGCGTCATCGACAAGTGCTTACCAATCGTGCCTAGTAAATCACCGCCGTCAACAGCAGTCACTGCCCAATCGTTTGCGGATTGGCGCTCGGCTATGAACAACCCAACGCTCCCGCCTGTTTTCGTATTGCTCTTCGTGTAAGCAACAATCGGGGTGCCGTCACTCTTGAATTCGAGGTCGATATACCATGTCTGCACACCCGTCTGATCAATGAACTCATGCTGCCAACTAGGCGGTTCGTTGTCGTCAATATAGTGATACCGTGGCCAAAACGTAGCCGTCAAAAGCGGGTCTGTTAGGTTTTCCATATAAGTGCAAGCGACTGCTGGTAGCCCGTTCTTATCAATCGCAACACTAACTTCGCCCCAGTTGTGATCGGTTTCGTCGATTTTTGCCATCGTAAAGTTGTTTCCAGATCCCTGCGTCGCACCTACGAACAACTGACGCGTTATCGGCGTTCCCGCAACTGGCACAATAGAAGCCATAAAAAACGTTTGCTCTATTCCGCCAAAACCGTCGTCGGTTTCTCTTTCGACGATATCCACATACCCGGAGCTAGGCTTGTTAAGCGCGGAGAGAAGCTCGACTTCCATTGCATCTACACCGCTCGTTCCTCGTTGTACAAGCTTCCAAACACCGCCTACCTTTTCGAAAGACACAACGACAAACTCGCCTGTTACTTCGTCGTACGCTGCATCGAACTGGAACATCCCATCGCCGTCGTTTAATGTCACAAGCGGTGTTTCGCAAAGCCACGGAAACGTGTAGTCGAAAACGATTTCGTTTTGATCGAAGTTTTGCGGAATAGCACTGTCGCATATGCGCGCTGCATACCATGCGCGATGCGCCTGCCATCTCAATCCCGCTCGAACCATGTCCGGCGCTTCGAGTTCTGCGACAGGGTTGTTAAATGGTCCGAACGAAATTGTCGATCCGCCGCTCTGGTTTGCATTGTCGAAATCAACGGCAGAACCGGAACACATATAGAAAACCCAGCGCACAGGAGGAGTTCTGTCGTCGAAGCCGTCGCCGGACGTAAACTGAAGTCTAGGCACACCTAGCGTTCCTACCGGCGGTGTATCGTCGTAACTAGTTGAAAAAGCGTGAAGCATATTGTTGTTGTCTTGCACATATATTCTCGGACCCCAAGCGACAACACTTGCCGTAATTGCGCCTGAAACAGCAAAGCATTCAGACACACGTGAGCCGCTTACTATGTCGATAGCGGTAATTGTCCCGTCGCTACTGGCAACATACAAATAACTGGTTGATAATAGCGGACTCGACACGACTCCAAACGTTCCCGCAACAAGCGTCGGCTGATTCCATGCGAAACTGCCCGTGGCGACGTCTATCGCATACACTTTTCGGCTCATAGTTGCAACATAAGCTATGCCGTTTGCATAGCACGCGCTTGCATTAATTCCGCCATCGAGTTGAATTTTGTTTAACAGCGCACCGCTTGTTGACAGTATGTAGAAATTCCCCGACAGATCGCCTACTAGGATATACCCGTCAGCTACGGCAGGTGTTGCCGGTACACCGCCAGTTGTTGAGTAATCAATAGTTCGAATGTCGTTTTGAGTGTCGTAACATACGATGCTGCCTGCCGCACTAGCGCT
>CAZRQJ010000025.1:0-11996 GCA_964602075.1 uncultured Planctomycetia bacterium | reverse complement strand
GAGCCAACATACACATTTCCGCCAACAACAGCGGGACTGGAAGACATCGAACGGTCAGTGGTGTGTTGATAAATGATATCACCGTCATAGATAGAAAGGCCGTATATATCGCCGTTTCCGTCCGCGAAGTAAACAACGTCATCCACAACAACCGGACTTGACGTTACCGCTCGTGCAGTGTTAAAAAACCACAGTTCCTCACCAGTGTCCAAGTCCAAGCAGTAAAACTTTCTTGCGCGATTACCGAAGAAAACTCGCCCGGAGGAGACTGCTGGGCTTGAATCAATGAAGTCCGATGTTGGGAAGTCCCATATTTCAACCGGAGTAACATCGTTCACAAGGCTAATAGCGCGTATTTTTCCGTCAACAACGCATATCGCTCTATCCGCGAGAGCGTCTGACTTACCGACAATCGCCGGCGTCGCAATCGACTGAATACCTGATGGGTCTATTTGGTATTGAAACACCGTAGAGAGCGGTGGATTGAGTGGGTATCCAATCGCACCAGTACGCCCCGCTCCGCCGCGAAAATCGAGCCATCCTATTGTTCCAAGCAGCGCAACGGTGACGGTTTCCGTGTTAACATCGGTGTTACGCACAAACGCGCTGTCTCGCGCGCGTATACCGAATGTGTATGCGCTTCCAGTCAAACCGCTCACTACAATTGAGTGTTCAGACAGATCCGGATCGCCAGCGGGAATATTCATCTCAACGCTGGGATTCGCGTAGTCCAGTGTACTGCCGATTGACCCATATATCAAATATTCGACTGGTGGACTTTCGGCGTCAACCGCTCTTCCCCAAGACAATACAACACTCGACGAGCCGGGTGTCGCCGCGATCAACGTCGCCCCCCCATCCCAAACGGGCGGTGTATGATCGTTTTCGCCTACTGGAGTGAATGATACCGCTGCTTCATTGCTGATATCACCGAGCGGCTCCGAATCTTCGGGTTTACTGAACGCTCGAACTGTATAAACATAATCGCCGCTCGCAGGCGGTCTATCGTAAAAAACATACTCTAATCGTCCGTCTTCAGCTGTGTATAAAGGGCGCATTATTGTTGGCGTTACATTCGTTCCGGGCGCGAGCGGCGCATCGGCAAGGTCGTCGCGAAATACTTGATAACCAGAAATGTAAAACAAATAGTTCTGTGCAATAGGCGTTATGTCCGAAACGCCGATTTCGCCCGATTCATCACCGTCTATGAGCTGAAACAGCTGAAGGTTATCAGTTGTTTCTGTTGTAACAAGATAATTCTGTGCAATAGGCGTTATGTCCGGCACGCCAACTTCGCCGTTGTTGTCGTAATCACCGATGTTGACTTCGTTCCACTTTAACTTGATTCGGTTATCGCTAAGATCCTCTGCCGTTAGATTAGTCACTCGATTAGTTTCGCCCGTTGGCGCGTTAGATATTTTCCGAATCGAATGATGTGCGCCTTTTTCAAACTCCAGAACGAACAACTCACAACCGTGCTTATAGTCTTTATCGATTGATTCGAACGGCAGTTCGCTGGCTGACCCGCTAAGCCTAATTCGAGCAATCGCCAATTCGACGCGCCCCGTATGTTTAAGAGCCGCAATGTTAAGTACACCATCACCCAATCCGCCGGCATACCTCGCGTTCAGATAAGTCAATAGAGTTGGGTCGTAGTTCACCGCAAGGTAAACATCTGCAGGCGGCGTTTGAAGACGCGACACGACAGTTACAATCAGTTTGCCGTCTTCTTCTTTCTCAACAAAGTCAACGTAACGCGTGCTTGTTGCATCTCGGTTGCCGAAGTTATCAGTAAAGTCAACGGAGATTGCGTAGCTAGAGGACGATTTATCGCTATTGAAGTCAAGTGTAGTTAGTGTAGGCGATCTGCCTTTACAGGACGGTAGAACAAAAAAAATACAGGTAATAATTAGAACGAATTTGAGCGCGACAAATCTTTTGCTGTAGTTAGCAGAAAGGCGATTAGTTAAACAACTTCGCACGATATTCATTATACCCGTTTCGATTGAGGCATATCGTGTCGTTCAGATACACGAATCGCACAAATTCCCTATCGTCAGAAAAAAAACGCACTTCGTCCGACATAAAACAGACTTAAGATTACGTTAAAGCGCAATCGCATTGTTAAAAATTGCAGAGTAAAATCGTAGATTCGTAAGCGGAAACGCAAAAAATTGCACGTGCAATACGAAAATGTGCATTTCATACCTTTATACATAAGAAGAGTTAGATATACAAGAAATTAAAAAACGCACACTGCAGAAAACCGTTTAGACACCCGGTTTTTTATGCATAAGGTAAGAGGAAAAATCGAATTTTGCGACTCATGAATTAGTAGTGTCCAAACTTGACAAAAAATGACTATACTAAACATGAGTAATGTTATTAGCGTTACTCTTTCTCTGGCGGGTTGTCAGATGATTGTTTAATGCTTAGGAGAAGGTTATGGCAAGAAACCCTGTTATGGAAATGCTCGAAGGCGAAATCGTGATCGTTCTCTCGCCAAGACTTATAAGGCTTGTGGGCGGAGTCATTCCGGCGATGATCGTATCACAGGCTGGCTATCTTTCGAGTACGTCTGGATCGCGATGCGACGGGTGGTTTCCGAAAAGTACCGAGGAGTGGAGCGATGAACTGGGTATTGGCAGGCGCGAGTTCAATAACGCTAGAGTCCGTCTGAACAAATTGAATATACTCGAAACAGGCTACGGCAAAAAAGGCAGAACCTACTTTTATAGATTGAACTTTGAACAGCTTGAACAACTCTTGAACAACGGATCTTGCGAAGCGCAAAGCGAAGACCAAGTTAACATCCAAACGAAAGCTGAACAATGTTGTTTACACCAGACAAGTGATTCAGCAAAACATAACAATCAAAAGAGCGAGCAAACAGTTGTATGCAGAGAAAACATGAATACAAGCGGGGCTTCGACGACGGTAACGGATTACAGAAACATGAAGAACCAGTCGCAAACATCGCAGTTTGAGCCGAGTTTCAAAAACCGATCGCCAGAGCGTATAGCACATATGCGAAACCTCTTTATTGAAACTATGAAGGATATAAGCGCAAATACACTGGAAAAGGAAGGTGTTGTTTCAGGAGCTGCACGATGAGAACGATCGCAAACTTGTATAATAAAACTTTGGAGGTTCGCTCGGTGAATCGGATCGATAAATTGCCTAAACGAATCCGTGAAAAATGGGATGAGTTTGCGCGCATTGTATTCGAAGCAGTTTACGGAACAACGAATCTGTATGACGTTTTGATTGTATCGTTCAGCGGAGGACCCGATTCGACTGCGCTCCTTTGTTCCTGCACCTATCTCCGTGACAATTTTCAGAGGCTTTCTAAGCGATGTGACTATTTCGTTAAGTTTCCTGACGATTTTAAGTTGAAAATTGTCGCCGCACACCTCGATCACTCAATTCGTCCAGAATCTAGAAACGAGGCTAAATGGTGCGCTGACTTAGCGAAAACACTCGATGTCGAATTCTCGTTAAAGCGACTCGAAGAAAACGAGATAGAGAAAAAGCGTCTCAAAACGAATATGGGAATAGAATCTATGGCGCGTGAATTTAGGCGTGAATTTCAAATCGAGCTGGCGAAAAGCATTTATGAAGGCGGGTTCAGCGCTGCGAGAGTGCCTGCTGCAGCAAGACTGCCTATATTGTTGAATGGACACACTGCAAACGATCAAGCTGAAACGGTTTTAATGAACCTTGCCAGGGGTTCAGGAATGAAAGGAGCGTGCGGTATATTGAAACGCACGGTTATAGATCAATTTAATACAGATAAAGAAATGTCGCTCGTATTAGTGCGCCCTTTCTTAGATACGCCAAAAGGTGATTTGCTTAGTTTGCTTGAATTGTCGAAAATTTGTTATTTGACGGACGAAACGAATCTCGACGAACAATACACGCCTCGAAACGCTGTTAGAAGCTCTGTTGTCCCCGCTCTTGAAAAGTTGTATCCAGCAACTGTCGAACATTTTGCCAAATTCGCACAAATATGTCAGTCTCATTTTGAAAGTGTTTCGAAGCAGGCGGCGGACTTTGTCGAAAATAACAGTGTGCCATTCTGCTTTCGTTTCAAAGGCTTGCTATTGCTCGGCATAGGCGTTTTAGAAAATCAATTGCTTCCGAAAAAGCGGCTACGCGAACTGTCGTCACCCGTTCGACACGAGGTTTATACGAAGTTCTTAGCAACGCATAATGTAAGCATCAGCTTTAACTTGATGAATGAAATAGACGACTTAATTTTCAGCGACCAATCTAAAGTAATCGCTCATAATATTGAAACGAGTTCGGACTACTTTTGGATTTATCCCGAGTTTCCGCCGTTTCATTCGACGATAAGTTCAGATAGAATTTATTTACAACAGAGTGACCTAGCTTGTATGTCCGAGTTGAAGCGCGATGTATCTTCGTTCGACAAGGTATCATTTCCAGTGCACTTTGAGAAGGTTCGCTCTCAACGAGTTAAGCCTAGATCGGTAAACAAACGAATGAACATCAGAAGCTATTATAGAAGCATAGGATTACCCGAAAGTGTTATCTGCAGTCTTCGCATCTTGGTTGACGCAAAAAAAAGGGTTGTATGGTTCAGCGACATTCATGGTTCAGCGAATGAATAAACAGCGTAATGCGTTTATGACAAGAGAAGTTCATTTTAGATTACTAAGAGAAGCGGCGACGATTCGTTAGTTCAGGTTTATAATCAATGTTTATGTATTGTCTGGGTTCAATATGCGTTTTAGTTTCATCGCGATAAATTTTTTGATTTTTGTATCGGTAATCGGCGCGACTACCTTGCTTCTAACGCTACCCGTTGTGGGACAGGATAACTCACTCACTAAACGCAACCTTACGCTTGAAGCTGGATTCGGCAAACCTTACATTAATGGAAGTATGCCCGGATTATTGCGAATATCGCCTAACGATAAATGGATTGCCTGCGTTTGGTCAGAGGACGCACGCGGCTATTCCGAAATATGGCTTTTTTCAATGGACGGCTCGAAACGCAAACGATTGACCGACACGAAAGAATTAAGGAAGAAGGAACTCTCTGAAGAAAACGAGAAAATCGAAAATGCTGACGACAGAAAGACGGACAAGGAACTTCTTGAAGCGCTTGAAGACGAGCGTAACTTTAGCAATCTCGAATGGGATAGGAAAGGCGAAAATGTTTGGTTCATTTATCGCGGCGATTTATGCGTTATGAATCCGTTCGACGATTCTCAAGAATTCCCGAAATATCAACGAATATTGAAGCTTGATCGATCTGTGGGAGACATTAAGTTCAGCGAGGACGGCGAGTTCCTCGCTCTTTCAATCTGGAGCGAAATTTGGATTAGACGTCAGAACGACGGCGCACTATGGAAGTTAACCACGAGTTCGTGGAGCGGTAAGGCGGCATACGGGCTTGAATGGAGTGCAAGCGGTCGTTATCTGGGTTTCTACGAGTATGATTCAAGCGGATTGCGCACATCGTGGATGGCAGATTACATGACTAAAGATGTATCGCCGATACCGCTGACGCGTCCGCGTCCTGGAGACAACATCGGTCGAGTCAAGTTCGGCTATATAGACTTGCAAGCGGAAGGCGATCTAAAAGTCGTCCTAGTGACGCTTGATGGAGTTGATGAGTTTTATAACGATGCAATGAAGTGGGCACCGGACTGCGACCGCTTACTTGTATCGAGGATTTCTAAAGACACGGAAACGCTATCGGTCTGGGAAGTAATCGATTTCGACAAAGGCAAGGCTGTGAAACTATTTGAATACACCGACGAAGCATGGTTTAACGATGCTTATAACTATGTTTATTGGGGTCCTGACCCTGACAGTTTTGTTTGCCTTCTTGAGAAAACCGATTGGTCGCAGGTTTATCATGTGAATTTCAGCTCTATACTGAAATTTGAAAAAGATAAATACGAAAAAGAAAAACAAGAAGCCGAAGACAAGATAAAAGAAAAGAGCGGCAAAACCGAAACATCAATTTCACATTTGAACAATCCTCGTTTGGTTGACGAAGTTGACAATGTTAACCAAGACGATAAGGAACAGACTGGCGAGATAAACGACGAAAAACTACCCGAAGAAACCGCTTCCGAACAAGTTGATAAAGAACCACAAGAGCCGCAGCGTCCGCCGAACCCAGAGCCGCTACAGATTACTTTCGGTGAGTTTGAAGTGACTTGGATGCAAGTTTTGGACGACCGGCGAACCGCGTTCATTATCACGACCGAAGATGGCCCGGAGTATCGGACGATACAGAAATTCGACATCCCTAGTCGAGGCAAGAAACGCCTAACGCCAAAACTTGGGATGTATAGCTTTAGCGGCGGCTGGGGAGAAGGATTGCGAATAAGCGAATCCGAACGTACCGCTCTCGTGTTTGGCAGCGATTACGGACTGCCGGCACAGCTTCATTCGCTGAATCTCGAATCTGTTGGAACGCACTTAGTGCTCGATTCACGTCCGCCGGATTGGAACACGTGGCGCTGGGTTTTCCCAGAGCAGATATCATATATGAACACCGAATTTCCGGGGCGTGTTTATGCTTTGCTTTTTCTACCGCCATATCACAAAGAGGGTGACAAGCGTCCTGTGGTGGTGCACATTCATGGAGCAGGTTATGCGCAGGACGTATTCGCTAGACATGCTTGGTTTGATGCGTTACACACATACATGGCTGACACGCTTGGCTATATTGTTCTTGTTGTTGACTATCGGGGATCAAGCGGCTACGGTCGGAAATGGAGAACCGAAGTAGCCGGTCAACTTGGTAAACTCGAAGATTCTGATGCACGCGCGGGAGTTGAATACTTAAAGCGCAGCGGAATTGTCGATCCCCAACGAGTAGGCATATGGGGATGGAGTTACGGCGGATTTCAAACAAATATGTCAATGTTCATTTCTCCCGACTACTGGAAAGCCGGAGTTGCAATGGCTGCGCCGAACGATTGGCATAATTATAATCATTGGTATGTTACGCAACGACTAGACGATCCAAAGGAAAACGACGACGCGTATAAGCGCAGTTCGCCGATCACCTTCGCAAAGCAGCTTACAGGCGATCTTTTAATGGTTCACGGAATCTTAGACGACAATGTGATGGCACAGGATTTTATGCAACTCACCGCCGAGTTAATAAATGAAAACAGAAAATTTGACCAGTTCGTGTTTCCGGAGGACAGTCACGGCATTCACACGAGCGAACGAATGATTTACTTTGCTCAACTTGTGTGCGACTATTTCGAGGATCGCTTTGGTCGCGGTTTAGGTGCGAGCGAGATATCTGAAACAGCTTCTCAAGTCACCAATTCGGTTGGACATCAAGCACTTGAAGACTAGTTGATTCGCTTGAGTGCGCCGTTCATATGTGGTACCCGAATTATTTGTAGAGATTGGCGCGTTGAAGATTGAATCACTGCGATATAATTAACTGGTATTTGTGACGGTATTACATGGAGTCGTGGATACTCACGATTGCACAGGTGATATGGATAGCTGGACACAAACACATACAGTAGAAGGCACTTCAAATGAAGTGCACCAGGAGATAACCGAAGACGTTAACGCATTGAAGCGTAAACGAAGAGCTTATCTTATATTGAAGCGCGTATCAGACATAGTCAACGCACTAATTCAAATAGTACTTTTTTCTCCCATAATGCTTATCGCCGCGCTTGCGATCAAGCTTTACGACAACGGGCCTGTATTTTTTCTACAAGAGCGGATAACAGGCGGAGCGGACGGACCGCGTAAGTTCAAAATTGTGAAGTTTAGAACAATGGTTTGCGATGCGGAAAATCACGGCAGAAAAATAACTCCAAAAAACGACACTCGCATTACGCCGGTGGGAAGGTTGCTCCGAAGATTCAAGATAGACGAGATACCACAGTTACTTAACATACTGAAAGGTGATATGTCGTTCGTCGGACCTCGTCCGCAGACACTCGGTTATGTCGACAAGTTTAAGAAACACTACGAGTTTATTCACAGCGTTGTGCCGGCAGGGCTAACCGACCTTGCTACGATTAGATTCCGCAACGAAGAAGAACTGCTTAGCGGGACTGATGACCCTGAAAAACTGTATGTCGAAAAAATTATGCCCGACAAGATTAATTGGCACATTCTTTATGTAAAGCAAGTCAATCCACTTCTCGACTTCTGGATTCTGTTTATGACAATCGTGCTAGTGTGTAGTAAGCGCTAAGGTCAATTCCTAATCAACAACTCACAGAGTTCCTCATCCGACTACCCAGCGTTTTCCAGTTATCTATTTCAGCAGTTCTATTGGGATAGTTTTTGTATTAGTACTACTACTAACGCAAATGGGTTTTGTCATTATGCAATGGCTATCGTGTTGACGTTAAACCATAACCTGCATATAAAACAATCGAAGAGCCTTTGAACTCGCGAGCAGGGGTGTGTCTTATCTATTCTTCATTCTCGGATCGAGTATATCCCGCAAGCCATCGCCGAACAGATTGAAACCAAGAACGGTAATCGCGATTGCGAGCCCAGGGAATACCGCGAGCCATGGTTTTGTCGTCATATAGTTGCGACCGTCGGCGAGCATCTGCCCCCAGCTCGGTGCGGGTGGCGGAACACCTAGTCCAAGAAAACTCAATCCTGCTTCACTCAATATATTAGTTGCAACTCCGAGCGTACCTAAAACGATAATCGGCGCAAGACAGTTGGGAACTATATGTTTGAAAATAATGCGAGCATGCCCTGCCCCCACCGCTCTAGCAGCTTCAATAAATTCCTGCTCTTTAAGCGAAAGAACCTGCCCGCGAATAACACGAGCAATACCGGTCCAGCCTGTAACGCCAAGCGCGATAAAAAGCCCCCAAAGTCCCGGACGCTCAAATATCGCTAGAATGCCGATTGCAAGAAGGATGCCCGGAAAAGCATAAAATGTGTCGGTTACGCGCATTAACAGTGAATCAAGAAATCCTCCGAAATAACCCGATATCGCACCTACGATAATGCCGATTACTACACTAATAAGTACGCTAACGATTCCAACTAGCAGCGATATGCGAGTGCCGTGAATAATTCTTGACAGAATATCTCGTCCATGAATATCGGTGCCGAGAAGAAACTCTGCTCGTACGGCGCTGTCTGGCAGGTTGCGCGTTTCGTCAACCATTTGTTGATATGTTGTGTCTCCGTATTTTTCGAGTTCAGCATCGTACAGATGTCTAAGAAACGTCGGAGCTACACCGGATACTCCGCGTATTTGCTCGATAGGGTCGTATGGAGCAATAACATCTGCAAGAAACGTGAGAAACAGGATTATTACGACAATCGCGAGGCCTAAGAAACCAATCTTGTTTCTCGCTAGTCTTCTTATAATGATTACAAATCCGCGCATCACACTTCCTGCTATATCACTCGTAACGAATGCGCGGATCTACCCACGCATAAAATATATCGACAACTAAATTAACAACGACAAATATGACACTCATCACTAGAACTCCCCCCATGACTACTGGGAAGTCTCGCTGAATAATCGCATCCACCATCAGCCTTCCCATTCCGGGCCAGCTAAAAACGGTTTCAGTGAGTACTGCGCCCGTCAAGAGGAGAGCAAAGTTATTGCCGATTACCGTAATGATTGGAATAAGCGCGTTCTTAAGCGCATGCTTCACAACAACTATTCGCTCGGACAGCCCTTTTGCGCGAGCTGTCCTAATGTATTCAAGGTTCATTACTTCAAGCATGCTGCTTCTAACCATCCGAGCGATTATAGCCATTGGCACGGTTGCAAGAGTGACAGACGGCAATAGCAGATATTTAAGATTGACATACCAAGGGTAGCGGTTATCAAAATAACCCGATATTGGAATAACGCTTCTCAACGTATCTCCGGATAGCGCAGCATTAAGTTCATTTGAAGCAATTTGCAACATTAAGCCAAGCCAGAATACAGGCAGCGAGATGCCGACGACTGCCACAATCATAAAAGCGTAGTCGGCAAAGCTGTTAGGTCGAGCAGCGCTAACAAGTCCAGCGACAACTCCGATAAAGACGGCGAGAACCATAGCCGACATAGTTAGGATCAATGTTGCTTCGAACTTACCGACAAGTAGTTCGCTAACATCACGTCGTTTAACATAGCTTCGCCCAAAATCTCCTTGAACGACTTTCCCCATATAACGTAGATACTGCGTATACACAGGTTTATCGAGTCCGAGTTCGTGTCGGATGCTTGCAGCGATTTCCGGATCTTGGTGCTGCCCCATCATTAGTCGAACAGGATCGCCTGGAATAAGGTAAATCATCGAAAAGGTGATGATTGTTATACCAAACATAACCGGAATAAGCTGCGCAATCCGCTTCAAAACATATTTGAACACAGGTTAGAGTTTACCGCTAACCAAGCGATTTGTAGTTACTACACCTATCTTTCAGCGATTTGTGTTAATGTCCCGTTTGCTAATCATCAGCGGTTAAATTGTTTAGACTTCGCTATAATCCGCCTGTGTTCAAAGTACACGCAACTTACATTATCGCCTTATTTGTTGCATGCGAGTTAATCGCCAATGTAACGGCGGGAAAAATTACGGTGTTAGGTCCGTTTACCGTTCCTGCCGCAATTTATATCTTTGCGCTGACTTTCACACTTATTGACTTGATAAACGAAGGACTGGGCAAACAAGCGGCGCGTCGCGTCGTGTACGCCGCGTTTGCCGCTAACGTCTTGCTCGCGCTATATTCTCTTATAGTGGTCAAACTTCCTTCCCCGGACTGGTTCGATACGGCGAAAAGCTATGCCGATGTGTTCGCGGTGACTCCCAGAATTGTTATTGCCAGTCTCACTGCATTTCTTATCTCTGGACTTCTTGATGTCGAACTATTCGCTCGATTGAGAACTCGCTTCAATCCCGGCTGGAGAGTTGTTGTTTCGAATGTAGTCAGCACGCTTGTCGACAGCGTTGTATTTGTTTCGCTTGCCTTTCTTTACAGCTTCCCGACTAATGTAGTTTTGATGCTGATTATTGGTCAGTACGCTGTCAAGCTCGGAGTAACCGCAATAAGCGTTCCTTTGATTTATCTAGTGCGAACGACCGTATCTATAGAGCAACAAATAGATGAAACATAATTGAAGTTCGTTAAAGCGCAGTTTCAATAACAAATTTACTTGGGATAACACCGCGTTCTACTTTGCATACCTGATGGATGCCGCCGCGCACTTCGTAGTCAAGTTCAATTATTGCATACTTCGGTGTCACGCACGACCAAAAGTCCGACATTATTCTATTCACGGCGTCTTCCTGAAATATCCCTACATTTCTATAGCTGTGCAGATAGTATTTAAACGACTTCAGTTCAATAATATGGCTGACGGGGTAGTATTTGAGCTTCAGCGTACCGAAGTCAGGAAGACCGCTCCACGGACATACGCAGGTAAATTCACGCGTATCAATGCTAATTTCGGTTTCTTGCGGTTGGTGGTTGTAAGGCAGCGTTTCGAGCGCGGCTGTGTCGATAAGCTCCGCTCCACCTATCTCAAATCGCCGATCTTTCAGTTGTTCACTATCCATCAGTGAAATTGTATCAGCATGATTAACATTCGTTAAATTCAAAAAGCATAACGTTTCATAAATAGACTAGTTCGTACGATTCCCTATTGCAGTCAAGCGCTTTATACGCTCACTTATCGGTGGATGCGTTGAAAATAGTGCGCTCAAACCTTCCAGAACGCCAGGTTTAACGATAAACAAGTGTGCGGTTGATGGATCGGCATATTGAAGCTCCGCATTCTTGTTCACATTTTCGAGCTTCGCAAGTGCGTTTGCAAGTGAGCGCGGGCTGCCTGTAATGCGCGCCGCTCCAGCATCAGCTTCATACTCGCGATTGCGGCTGATAGCCATTTGAATCAGAATCGCCGCAACTGGAGCTAAAACTAATATGAGCAGTGAACCAAGCATATTGTTCCTGTCACCAAACCAAAACGCAAAACGACTAGCGAACAT
>CAZRQJ010000024.1:0-18530 GCA_964602075.1 uncultured Planctomycetia bacterium | reverse complement strand
CAGCGACAGCGTTTTCTATGATAAGAACGCCAAATTATTGATACTGACCGGCGATGTCGTTATCGAAATCGAAGACATTACGCTTACTGCGGATTACGTAGAAGTCAACGACATGGCTTTTGAAATATACGCGAAAGGGCATGTCGCTATCTGGCAGCAAGACGATATCATTTTCGGCGACGAACTTTTTATGAACTACAGCTCGAAATATTTTCGTATAACGAACCCAAGCGGAAACTCGTCCGGAAAAGACGTAAACGGGCATGTTTATTTTGAAGGCAAAAATCTCGAAGGAACGTTTGACCGTTACGTTGTTACAAAGGGACGATTGACCACCTGCGAACCATATTGCGGTCGAGACGAATATCATATTCAATCGCAAAAGATTATTATCAAACCGAAAAAGATGATCGAGATGGAACACAATTATTCATACGTGAAAAACACGAAAGTGTTCTATTGGCCTTACATAGTTATACCGCTTGAAAAAACCGAAACGGAAAGCAAACGCGGTCCGTTTGATCAAACTTATGGTCACAATCAAACAGAAGGTTGGTTTGCAAAGTACGCTTGGACTTACCGCGTTAGATATAAGAGCGACCTTCAGGATCCCCTCATAGGCGTTGCGATCCTTGATTTTATTGAAAAGAAAGGAGTAAACATCGGGCAACGGCAGGACTTCTATTTCACAGATTTAGGCGTTACATCGATTAAGTGGGAATACCTCTTTAGCAACGAATCCGCTCAAAACAAAACTACCGCATCGCTTTTTGATACACTCGACTGGGAATCTCCCGCCGACAAATACCGTCTTCCGTCTCAAGACGCTGAAGGAAAGAAACCACAGGACTTCTATTACAAATTGAGTCAAGACTTGAAGTTCTCCCAAAGCACAACGGGCAGCCTTTCAATCGAACGCACAAACAAATACAACCTACATAATAGAAGCAGGACAAATTCATTTCGCAGTAGTTTTTCACTTTCAAGAAGAAAGGAAAATGTTCAAACTTCGTTTAATATCAGCAACAACTGGACGGCTCAAACCTCATTAACGAGCAGTGAGGATAAGTCGATAAATACGACTGGTTCGTTTACCAACTCCGTTAAGCTGTCCAATAAAATGGATTGGACTTTAGGACAAACGTATACTGCGACAAAAACATCGAACAGCGGTGCTGCCAATCAAGAAGGTATATTCACGTCGGATATTCGCTACACGGAAAAGAAATACAACTTCGGGTTCAAATGGCAGGAAGCGATAGACTTCGACGATGACAACTACCTAGGCGACCGCAACCAGAATGTGACTCACTTTATGCCGCAGGCGACGTTCAAATTGAAGCGTAACATCTGGGAGAGACAGGCGAAGTCTCTTAGTGATATTGATTTATCTTTAAGCAGTACGCAAAGCGGACGCAGAAATGAGCTTGAGAACATTGTCCATTTCAAGTTGAATACAGGCTGGTCGAAGAATCATTCGTTTAGCAAATACTCGACTCTCAATACAAGCATAGATTTTGAGCAGAATATTTATGATGACGGCAATGCCGTTTATGAGTATTCTCCCCGCGTTTCATACACATACAACCCGCGCACTTGGTGGGATCTTAATCTTAGCTGGAGTCAGCGTCAACCCGAAGGCCGCGCTAGTCCGTTTGTCGAACGCGGTTACAGAAGTTCCAGCAATAACTTTACAGGTAAAATCAACTTCACGAACAATCGAAGCTGGCGGATGGCGTTCAATACGACGTACGATTATAAATTAAGCAAATGGGGAGCGCTGAACGGAAGATGGATTTGGGACCCGAACGACAATTTCGGAATGACAACCGAATCGGTTTGGGACACCGAAACTCGCACATTCCGAAACACGCGAATAACAACGAGTTACTATGCGGACAGCGGGAAGTGGAATCTATTTACTCGAACCGACATCAATATGAGCAAGCCGTCAAAGGATAGAAGCACTCCTGACGGCGGCTTGATGGAGCATAAAGAACACGTGGTGTCGCTCGATAAAGTTACAGTTGCCTACAACAGATCGTTTATCCGTAACTGGGATTTGCAGGTTTTGAGCGAATACAGCAAAAGCAACGCAGGCAAAGGTTTCAAGCTTATACGCAGACTCGCACTTACAAAAGTCAACTGCTGTACGACGATTCAATTGGCTTACGACGCGTCACGCAAAGAATATTCAATCCAAGTTTTTATAAACGCTTTCCCAGACAAGGTAGTGACGGCAACCGGACGCTCGGAAGGAAGCGGCGAGGGCGAGTCGATGCAGTTCTACTTGGACACTCCCGCAAACGAGCTGTTCAACCCGGATACGTTTACCGGCGGTGGAATCGGAGCGTTTTATTAAAGTTCTTTCAGACAAATCATCGTTCTTTCTCTAACTGTCTTTGCTTTTGTGCGATCATCAATCATTCAGTCGTCAGACTAAATGTTTACATTGAAACTTAGACATCTCTTGGCAGCTACGTAACTCATAGGATAGAAAGATGCCGACGCCATTTGACAGAGGGGTATTCCAAAAAAAATCGCAGTTCTGTGTCAGAACCCAAACGTGTGTCCGCCTGTTAACGTGCTGTCATTGTTAGTAGCGAGATAACGGTGGCGTGAATCCCAAGTGTGATAATGAATGTGAAACGCAAAATAGACTTTTGTACATAGGCGAATCATAGTTTGTTAAGATTCTAAGAAAATAGTATTACGTGAGATATGCTTCACTTATAAATAACATCGCTATTACTTTAGATGCGAACAAAGATAAGCAATCACCTAACAAACATGCGTCTTAAAAACGTTTCGCACGTCACTTCCCTTCAAACGATTTCGGATCTATAACGTATTCGGTATTGTCTCCGCCTAGCACTTCGACCACGATGCGGTCGGACTCGCGTTTGTAGCGTATTTCTTCGCCTTTGACGCTTGAGCCGTTGCGGGTGATTACTGGATTTCCTTTTGCCGTACCGCTATCGCGGGGTATGCTGCCTTCAAGCGTGTCCGCTGACAGCGTCATTTTTTCGCTCGGTATATCGAGTTTTACGTTTTCTCTGGCTTTCACATCGCCGGTCTGCTCGACATACACAATCTCGCCGCATGTAAGCGTGTTTTCTTTATCCGTCTGCTCGACGCGGACGTTTCCGCTGAACATGACTTTGCCGTCTGCGCCGTAATTTGCTTTATCCGCGGTCGCGACAATATGTTTTTCGGGATATTCAATGCGAACGCCGTCTTCAGCTGCAATGCGTCCGGTATCACCGTAGTAAACGAGCGAGCCTGCGGTTATCTTTCCGTTTTTTTGTGTCACGACGGGCTTGGCTGTGAGCGTCAATACGTTTTTCTCGATGTCAAACTTGAACGCGCTCGCGGAAACGTTTATATCGCCTGCGATTATAGCGCTTGAGAATTTCGACTCCGCAGCTTCGCTGTCTCTCTTGCGTTTGCCAGCACCGTTTGCAGGTATCGCAATTTTTACACCGCCAGCCCCGCTCAAAATACCCCTCGCGCTGTCTAATTCGAGAGTGTTAGCTCCGAATTTCGTACCGGTGTTTTCACCGCTGCCTGTAAATTTAGATGCGCCCCGCGTTTTCCACGTTCGTCCGCCATCCTCGCTATATACGACCTCACATTCGAGCGTTCCTTCATGGCTTGTTAGAACGACGTTTCCAGATAGCTCCAATCGCTTGATGTCATCCGGCGAAATTTTCGGTAAACTCCCTTGCTCCGATTCCGTTTTAGTCGTTTTGTTGTTTTTCGATTTGTTTTTATCGCTCCAATCTTCATTCTGTAACTTCAGTTTCGGATTCACTGATGCCGCCTCTTTCTCGGCAAACCTTTCGCCTACAGAAAGTCCCTCTTCGACAACGCGGCTTACGACTTCTATCAATCCGTTGTCCGCCGATATGGACAAGCCGTCGTTCGACTTAAGTACTACGCCACCGCCGAACGTTATCGATGTCACTTTATCGCTTTTTACGAGTTTAAGAGTGTCGCATTCGATTCTATACCTGTTCGGAACATCGTCGCTTCTCTGTCGAGCGTGAGCCGACGCGAGGATTCCGATTAAAGCTGCGAAAACAATGAACGCCCTAACAATATGTTTCGCCAATACTGATCTAAACAACGAATGCACGTCTAAATTATAACCCAGAGTCGCTTAACCTGATTCATTCTCAATGTCATGGCTATAGTATTCTGGATAAAAATCTTTTGCGCATTTAGGACAAATGCTATGGCTGAACTCCGCTCCCGAATGTTTTTTTAGATACGATTCAACCTGATGCCAAAAGCCGAAATCGTCGCGAACGTTCTTACACTTTGCACAAATTGGGATCATTCCGCGCAGCATTTTGATTTCGCTAGCCGCCTTGGTGAGTTCATCAATTAGAGTTGCTTGATTGTTGCGAGCGACTATTTCGGCAGTAATGTCGATAATCTGCGCTATGGTCATCCACGGTTCGCCGTCTGGTCTGCCAGCGAGTGTAGCGTGCAGGCTGCCCCAGATAACAGTGCCGTCCTTTCGAATACATCGTTTTTTCATTTGAAACGAGCCACTCTTGCTTTGATGAAGCAAAGCGGCGTTGAGCATGCTCGCTTCAATATCGTCGGCATGAGTGATTGACTCAATATTTAGAGTTAAAAGTTCCTCGCGAGTGTATCCCAGAAGCTTACACGCTGCGTCATTCGCTTGCAAAAAGCAAGTGTCTAGTCCGACAAGCAGCATCGCCACCGGCGATTCCTCGAAAACGCTCCTGAAACGAACTTCGCTGTCGCGCAAAGCGATTTCGTTAAGTATTTTATCCTGCACATCTTCATTGTTAACAACAACGCATCGTGAGCCGTCGGCGAGTACAAGTTGAGTCTTAATCGTTCTCAACCATTCGTCTAAATCATTACTAATCGAAATCCCTTCTATATAGTCGAACCTTAAACCTTCTTTTATTACTTGACGATCTTCCGATATCCAGCGCTCGATAATTACGGGATCTATTATTGCGCGATTTCCACAAATTGTAGTTTGACATGCCTACCAAATCTTCGGGGGTCAATCCGTAAGCGTTTGCAAACTCATTGTTGCAAAGTTGGATTACGCCGCGTTCATCCCTCACAACGATCATTGATGTTAGCGAATCAATGACTCCATCTAAATATCTTCTGCTTTTTTCGCGTTGGATATTTGCGTTTTTAACATCGGTTACATCGAGCATAACGCCTGTCATATACTTCGGAGCGTTAGGAGGTTTGACGCTGACCATTCGATCCTCAACCCAGCGATATTCGCCGTCCGCACGCTTAACTCGAAACCAGAGCGTAAGCATATCCGGTTCGCCGGCGGCGTGCCATTCGGAAACCTTACCCTTCAAAATCGGTCTGTCGTCTTGATGAATCAGATCGACAAAGTTCTTTCTATCTTTGACGAGGTCTTTTGCCGAATATCCAAGCCATTCGTAAATGTTGTGCGAAATATACTCTCTACCGCCACCGGTTTCGTATAGAACGATATACGGTAATGTCGAAAAAATCGACGCCAATTTTGCCCTGTTTCTTCATGGGAGTTCGACGTTTCGCCAAACATAATCATCGGGTTTGCGTTGTTGACTACGCTCTGTGTATGCTTTTCGCCGCTTTGTTCAGCCGCCGCCAATTGTGTCGCGTGCTCCTTAAACACACTAGCTATTTCGAAAAACAACGGTTTGATTTCGTCCGCATCGAATTCGGCATCTATCCCTATGAAAATAAGCGCAGCGGCACAACCGTTGTCGAGCGATAAATCGAATGCACAAGCTATGTTTACGTCACAGGACTCTGATAACGAAGAAAGCGTTTCGGAGGATTCCAAATCAGCAAACTCCTCCGCGTCAGATGTAGCGCTTGTTGAGAGTAACTTCAACAAAGCGACGCTAGACGTCAACGAACAATCGAATGAAGGCGCACCATTTGAGTTCAACGCGCCGAATTTTGAAGCAATCTCAAATTCGTTGCATAAGTCAACGACTCCAATAAAGTCTGCATTAGAAACCGCAGCGGAAAATTCGGTAACAAGATAAATAAGCGTGTCTAGCGATTTTGCTTCAGCCGACCTGTGCGCGAACGCTAACGTGTCCGCGATTGTAGCGAACTTATTTTCTTCACCGTTCTTTCCGCCCTTCTCTCTCAAGAAACTTACCACGAATATCGCAAATGAACTCTACCCGCGCACAAACACGAGTGCCGAAAGTGCGTCGAATGGATCATACATCACGCAAGTTTAATTCTATCATTTTACATTTTACGGAAAACTAGAATGGCTAGCTCGAATCCTGCGCTAAAATAACGCGGTGACATGGGCTGATGAGATTAGGGCACGCGTCAACGTAGCAGATGTGATTGGCGAGTATGCGCGGTTGAAACCTACCGGGCGAACGCGATTCGTCTGCCTCTCGCCGTTCAAAAACGAAACTCGACCCAGTTGCAATATCGATATCGAAAAGGGCGTCTGGTACGACTTTTCCACGAAGCAAGGCGGCGATGTCGTCAAGTTCATTATGCTTATTGAGAATCTTGAGTACCGCGAAGCGCTCGAATTTCTTGGTCATAAGTTCAACATTGCCGACCCGGGACGTCCGGTAAGAGGTGAAGCGGTGCGAGCCGAAGGGCGCGAAGCTCTTTATAAGTCATATGAAGCTGCCGCACAATACTGCGAAAACATTTTATGGAACACGTCAATCGGCGCTGAAGCTCGCGCATATCTTGAAAAAAGGGGGGTCTCAAACGAAACCGCTCGAAAATTTAGAGTGGGTGCAGCGGGAACTTCTTGGGACGCTCTTTCGACGGAGCTGTTAAAGAAAGGCGCACGCGACACAGACCTCATTTCGGCGGGCTTGTCGCTTCGAAAACGTGAAGGAACTGGAGTGGTTGACGCTTTTCGCAATCGTTTGATTTTCCCCATATCGAATCCGGCTGGACGCATTATCGCATTCGGCGGACGTGCGCTCGACGACCATCCCGCAAAATATATCAACAGCGCAAATTCCCCGATTTACAACAAGAGCATAGCTCTTTACGGACTCGCGGCGGCGCGGCGCGCTATCGGAACGGTTGGTTACGCAATTCTGGTAGAGGGTTATATGGACGTCATATCGCTCGCGCAGGCAGGATTTGAGAACACTATCGCCACTTGCGGCACTGCTCTGACAGAAAGTCACCTTCATGTACTTAATCGTTATACTCGTGAAGTTGTTATAGCGATGGACGGCGACCGTGCGGGGCGCGATGCCGCCGTGCGGACCGCCACTATTATGATCGGCGAAGGCGCGGCTCCACGCATCATGCGTTTCCCCGAAGGCGACGATCCCGACGAGTATGTTAAAAGAGACGGTGCAAAAGCTATGCAGGCGCTAATCGAAAAAGCCTGCGATCCCGTTACGTTCGTTCTTGATAATCTAAACGCAAATGCGGCTGGCTCTGCGCGCGATAAGGAAGCTTGGATTGAAGCGGTTACGCCGATTGTCAAAGCGTCGTCACACCTTACTCGAAAAGAACATGTCCGTCATATTGCGGGCAGACTCTCGCTCGACGCAAAGGTAATAGATTCGATGGTAGGCTGGGAGCGCCCGCTTAAAAGCGATGTAAAAGAAGACTCGCCAAGGACGCGAGCCAAACTTCAAGATGCAAACTTTCGTTTGGAAGCTTCAATATTATCCGCACTGATGCGGCAGCCGGCGCATATTGGGACGGCGAAAACCGAACTGGTGTCCGACGACTTTTCTACACCTGCCGCCCGCGCCGTCTTTGAAGTGTTCATTGCACACGCTGATTCAAAGGATTGGGACGGAGCAATTCTGGCACTCGATGGAGAGATAGAAGGCATCGGCGAATTTTATGGACTGTTGACGGACGAAGACTTGTTCCCATCGCATCGTGATTTCGCTGAAAGGATTAAACTACTAATTTCGCGTAGGCGCGAAGCAAACGCCGCAAGCCTCGAACGCGAGCTTGCCAAAGCCGAAAAAGCAGGCGATTTCGTTCGTGTGAGCGAACTTGCCAAAGAACTCTCGGAGTTGAAAAAGCGAAAGTGATGTGTGCGTTATTTTGTTAACAAATCTGCCTGCTACTATGAATATTACAAGATTTGCAGTTTATCAATTGCTAACGCTGTTTTGTATGTATCATGACGCGTCTTGAAACTCGTAAAACGATATTTGGCATTTTTCAAACCATACGCTAAGCGGATTTTCTTACTCACATTATTGATATTGGTAAACGCCAGCGTCGCTGTGCTTATACCTCAACTACCGCAGTATTTTATCGACCATATACTCCCAACAGGTCGCGGCGACTTACTGATTATTCTAGGCATTGTAGCAACCGTTGTATTGATCGGTTACGCTTATCTTGATTATTGGCTGATTTTTCTTAGTTTCTTGATCACACAAGATGTAGTTCTCGAGATTCGAGTGCGGGTCTTTCGTCACCTTCAATATTTGAACCTTGCATATTTTGAAAATCGATTGAGCGGCGCGCTGCTATCGCGTGTTATCAACGATGTCAATCAGCTTCAGGAAATGACACAAGCGGGAATCGCTAGACTCGGCAGGCAGTTTATCACGCTTATCGCAGTGCTTGTCATTATGTTTCTGCAAGACTGGCGGTTAGCGCTGGTTGTTGTCTTGATTCTTCCGCCAATGAGTTACGTAATTTTCAAATTTGGTTTGCGATTGCGCGTCGCCGCTCTGGAATCGCGCAAACAAATGGCTGAAATGACTGGGTTTGTCTCGGAGTTGCTGCAAGGTGTAAGCGTCGTCAAAGCATTTGCAGCGGAAGATTACGAGTTATCGCGCTTCACGGACGAGAGTAAAACGTATAGAGACCTGCAAAACAAACAACGCAGAGAAACCGGGGTTATAACAAGCACGGTCGAAACGGCGTCGAATCTGGGAACTGTAATCGTTGTTTGTGTTGGCGGTTGGTATGTGCTTGGATCGCATATGAGCTTGGGGCAGTTGATGGCGTTCATTCTGTATGTGAATCTCATATTCCGTCCGGTTATCAACCTAGTTATGTTTTACGGGATATTCCAGCAGGGAATTGCAGCGGCGGAACGAGTGTTTGAACTTCTCGATACAAAGGACGAAGTTCCGGAGTTGTCTAATCCGATAACCCTGCCTAGCGGCAACGGTGAAGTTGAATTTGAAAACGTCACATTTGCGTATAAAACTGGAAACGAGCCTGTATTGAAGGAAGTGTCGTTCAAGGTTAAAGCGGGAACAACAACCGCGCTCGTCGGACCGAGCGGCGGTGGAAAAACTACAATTATCAAACTAATCCCGCGGTTTTACGATCCGCAGCAGGGAGCAATTCGTGTTGAAGGAAACGACATAAGACAGTATAAAATCTCTGAACTTAGAAGCGCGATCGGAATGGTCTTGCAAGAATCGTTTTTGTTTTCGGGCACGATCCGAGAGAACATTGCATACGGCAAACCTAATGCGAGCGACTCGGAAATCGAGCACGCAGCGCAGCTTGCGAACGCACACGAATTCATCGTCGAACTGCCAAAAATGTATGCAACCGAAATCGGCGAGCGCGGCGTAAAACTTTCAGGTGGTCAGAAACAGCGTGTCGCTATTGCACGTGCAATACTGCGTAATCCGCGCATTTTGATATTCGACGAAGCAACTTCCAATCTCGACAGCGAAAGCGAACGCTTAATACAAGATGCTCTTGAAAACCTATTCAGGAATCGCACTACCGTGGTAATCGCACACCGCTTGAGTACAATTATTCGAGCGGAACAGATAATAGTCGTCGAAAGCGGGTGCATAAGCGCGCGCGGCAATCACGAGGAACTGCTTGAGTCGTGCGACACGTATCGCCATTTGTACGAACTCCAATTCGAGCAAGGCGAAGAGTAAACATTAGATTAAATTCGGGCTTGTTACATCGAATCAAGACCAGAGAGTATTGCGCTATTTGCCAATTCTTTCTATATTGAAGTTGGCGCTCATGTATCCTATTCTTGGGGAGGACTCATCATGCCGTTACTTTACAAGACAGATATTGTCTCTGATGCGGACGTAAAAGTCTTCGTCACCGACATTCGCTCTGAAGCCGACTTGATCGCATATAAAACCAGCGATGCATGGGCGGCAACGGAATCGCAAATCTGGTGTTATACAGACATACGCAGCGAGGCAAACAAAGCAGTTTGTTTTGTTGATATGGCGTTCGAGGCGGACATCGTCGTTTTCATAACTGACATTCAATCGGACGCTTGTTGGGTTAACAGCGGTAAGTCTGGGTTGCTATAAACACAATATCTGTCGCAATTTCGCTCACACGATCGAGTATTGTCTTGTATCAAGTGTAGCTTGACATGCTAAGTGTACACGGATCGCGGTTTGATGTCGTGAGTGACGAATCTCGTATATAATCCCTGCGTTCTATGGATTGGCTAGTAAATACGTTTAACCTAAGCGAAGTAGCAACTTCACTTTGCGTAATCGCGCTTGTAATCGCTGTCGGTATGGGTGTTGGAAGCCTGCGCATTTCAGGCGTCAAACTCGGAGTCGCGGGTGTGTTGTTCGCCGGCTTGCTTTTCGGACATTACAAATTTACTCTTGCTCCAGACATTATCGAATTCGCATCCGAATTGGGGCTAGTGTTCTTCGTTTATTCCATCGGCGTACAGGTTGGTCCTGGATTTCTCGCATCTCTTCGTCGTCAAGGGCTACCGCTTAATATGATGGCTGTTGGAATAGTTCTGCTCGGTGCGATTCTAGCTGTTGGTATCGGTCTGCTTTTGAAGCTAGACATCCCATCCATACTCGGTATTTTTTCAGGCGCGACGACTAACACGCCGAGTCTCGCCGCAGGTCGCGAAGCCTTGAAAGACCTGCCGTCTTACACGGAGCAGATGGGCAAAATGCCCGCTTTGTCATATGCGGTGTCATATCCGTTCGGCATTATGGGCATTATTTTGACAATGCTCGTCTCCAAGGCGATATTCCGAGTGAACATTGCAGACGAAGACAAAAAGCTGCACGAAGAACAAGAAGTCCATGCGCATCTCGACACGATGAGCGTACGCGTCGACAACCAGAATCTCGTTGATGTAGTAATTGAAGACATTCCGGCATACGAAGAGCTTGAAGTGGTAGTGTCTCGCATTTATCGAAGCGGTGAACTTCTAGTTGCGCGCCCAGACACGAAGTTATCTCTCGGAGATGTGTTGTTGTGCGTTGGCGAATCATCAAGGTTAGCCAAATTTCGGCTGATAGTCGGAAGCGCCGTTGAGATTGACATAAGACAAGTGCCAACAAAAACAGTGATACGTTGGCTGATTGTAACCAAACGAGCTGTACTTGGGAAAAACGTTAAGAAGCTGGGTTTTGCGCAAAAATATGGAGTTACGGTAACGCGCGTGGCGCGTTCAGGTGTCGAATTTCCCGCGACTCCACATCACACTCTTCATTATGGCGATTCGATTCTAGCGGTCGGCTCGCCGGAGTCCGTTGAGCGCGTTGCGGAAATTGTTGGAAACTCACAGCGCAAGCTCGAACACCCCGAAATCATATCGGTGTTTATCGGAATCGTTATCGGAATAGTTATTGGCAGCATACCGATTTATTTTCCCGGTGCACCTGTTCCAGTGAAACTTGGACTTGCCGGCGGGCCGTTGCTCGTTGCCATACTCCTAAGCTGGCTTGGGCGAATTGGCCCGCTTGTTTGGTATCTTCCCGCACCTGCGAATTTTATGATTCGCGAAGTTGGAATCGTGCTGTTTCTAGCAAGCGTAGGCCTACGCAGCGGCGACAAATTCGTAGAAACGCTGCTGAATGGTGACGGTCTCACATGGATAGCCATAGGCGCGGTAGTGACATTTGTTCCGCTAATCACCGTAGCGCTCATCGCACGCATTTTTCTAAAACTTAATTTTGTTTCAATGTGCGGTCTGCTTGCAGGGAGCATGACCGACCCGCCTGCATTGCAATTCGCTTCGGACTATACGAATTCGGAAGGACCGAATGTTGCATATGCAACCGTGTACCCGTTGACTATGATTATGCGCATAGTTATCGTGCAGGCAATTGTTATCCTGTTTATTCGCTGACAATTCAAGCGAAAAGTCAACAGCTCTGAACACTTATAAACAATCGGTTAGTTTATGTCAGTACCCTTGTTCATATGTTGATAGAGCTGGTATTTAGCAATGTTATTGAATAACTCAATAGAGTGTTTGTCAAGAAAATGCTCTATATACCTAGATTATGTTTCTTGATAATTTGTTCTTATTATAACTTCTGCAATTCAACGTCTTTACGGTGCTCTCAAGTCCTATTTCAGAGTCAGATTCGGCGCAGTCCTACCGAAAAGCGTGCTGTGCATATTTGGTTGACGATTTAATTGCTAATCACGTTCTTTGATTTCTCGTCGATTTTCTTGGGTTCGTAATAGTCGATTGTTTTATTGTCGTCAATACTCACGTTATCAGACTCGACAATATTGATTCCAATCCAACCGTTCTTGATAATGTTTTTTGAAATAGCGAGGTTCTTAACAAGCTTCGCATAAATCGCTTCCTTGCACTTTTTGAATTTGTTGCCTGAAACGACTATGTTTTCTGTTTCCTCGACTATAACGCCTTTACGTACATTCTTGAAGATGTTATCCGAAACGACATAGTCGTAGCTTGGATCGTTGCCAACCCAATCCGGCATCGGGCGCATGAATATCCGTACACCTACTTTACAGTCAGAGAACTCATTGCCTATAATGACGTTTGAATTTCCGTGCTCGATTGCTATCCCGTCTTCGATGCAGCCTGTTACGGTGTTGCCTTCAACTATTGTTTCATATGAATATCCAAGCCAAAAGCCGTAACGCGAGTGAGATACGTCGTTGTCGATGAACCTGTTGCCGCGACTGAATGTTGCTTCGATTCCGTTATGCGGGCTGAATCGGCAGTCGTTGCGTCGCACAATGTTGAAATTGGATGGTTTAAGCCATGGGCGCTGTCCGCATAGGAAGAACGAGTCGCCTCCATGCGCAAAGCTGTTATCTTCGATTGTGTTAAAGCAGCTGTCGTTGCCGACAAGTATCCCCGCTGAATCGCCGCCTGCGCTGTACTCCCAGAATTCAAGACGCTGGCAGAACTCGGCTATGTTGCGGCGAATTTTGCAGTTGTCTGCGTTCCACAAATGTATTCCCCAGCCGTTGTTATAGCTCAACTGGCAGTTTTCGACGATAATATTTTGGCAGTCTGTGAGCGAGACACCGTTCTGTTGAAACTCTGCGACAACGCCCCGAACCGTCGAATTCTTGCAGTTCTTCAGATAAACTGCGCCGCCGTAAACTTCAAAACCGTCAATGCTCCACTGATTCAGCCAGTCCAAAGTGTCATAGTTGTCGCCGGTAGAAACGGTGTGCTGCATACGGCTCGATTCGACGATAGTGTTCTCAACGACGACATTCTCGCAGTCTTCAAGATAGATTCCCCATTTGTAACCTGCTATGTTGCCGCCGCGTATAGTCACATTTTTAACGCCCTTTGCGTAGATGCCAATTCCCGCCATTTTCGACATATCGGTTTCGGTTGAACGCAGATGCCAGTCGTTAAGATCCACAGTGATCCCGCTGTTGTTGATAACGAGTGCACCTCTGCTATGCGGGTCATCAATCGTAACGATTTGCGACGCGAACTTAGAATCGACATTGACGATAAGCTGATTTTCAGCAGCGTATAGTTGGATTGGTAAAGCAATAACCAGTATCGCCGCCAAACCGCATATTTTGCGCATTGAAACACGCATCGGTGTTTTCTTGTGTAAGAAATCCATAGCACACCCCATACTTTACAACCGAAGTCGATCTTCGGACGAGTTATTCTACCAGAGATTGCTTTACGATATTGATAAATCCGATAAACAAAACCACATTATCGAACTAACACTTGTCTTCTAAGCAGCATCCCAAACATGAATAATCGAATAACCGTAGTCGTAGCCGGGATCGCCGTTGTGCTCTATATAGAAGAGCCGTCTGTGAACGTCGTCCCACGCTATTGCGCCAGTCTGCCCATCGCCGCCATCTGGACGAAGCGAAAACTGGCTAAAATCGTAATAGCAGTAAGGCTGCGGCTCGTGCGGTTCAAGTATCCCGAGCGCTACTGCCGAGATGTCTTCAGGATTGTAAAGCATAAGTCCGCTTTTCCAGCTCGTTGCGCAAACACCTTTGTTTCCCATCGGCGGTTCGGGAATATCCCAAGTCGAGTGAAGACTGCCCAAAGAATCGCCGTACCAAGTGTCGCCTACCGCTCGCCTGAACGAGATAGCAACTGCCGTACCACTCGTAGTCGTCATCCATGCTCCGCCTTCACCGAATTCGTCGCGTGTGAAGTTCACAACACGATTTTCGAGAGTCGCGCCGCTCGAATATTCAAGCAGTTGCACAGACGAAATCATCTCTCCATTAGCGGGAAGCGCGCCGCTTTCCCAAGGAGCAACCGCGTACAGGCTTGGGCCATGCATTATGATATCGCCGCCGCTTAAGAAAGTGTTACCGATTATAAGCGAGCGTCCGTCGGTGACGCTGTCAACCCATGCGGTCGGCGCAGTGAACGCTAACCTGCCGATAAGTCCGGGGTAAACATTTGACGGTGGAGTGCCGCCCACGTGCCATGCGCCACCACTGCTCGTCAAATCGAGCGACATCCAACCGACAGAAGGCGCGTTTGCATCAGTGCCGTAAAAATTGCACGTCGAATAGTAAAGACGCTCGGATACGCCGTTGGCTTCTGGACAGAAAGTAATCCCAGCGACCTTGTAATCCGTTCCACCGGGAGGTACGGTAGGATCCGTGCCGCCGTAAACCGAAGGCCAGATATTTGCAGGCGCGGTAAGTATAGTTGCGCGTTGGATTCTATCGGCAGAGGTATTGAAATCTCGGCAACTTCATGCTGTAACAGAGTTGTAACGAAGAGCGAGCCGGGAAGTTCACTTCCTGGATTGTAACTCGAATTGCCATTCGGATAATACGCAAGCCCACCCGACGCGTATGAAAAATATTCGTCCATATCGAGCGGGAGACGAAATGCGCCTGCTTATGTGAGGTCTCCATGAGGATCGACAACACCGAAACTGCTCCATTCACTAGTTGTAATCGTTTCTGGACCTGCCGCCACACTCTCGTTTCCTGTGCGTGCGTTAAGCCTTGAGCCATAAGGATAAAGTCCATAGGGCGCTGCGTCGAGAGCGGTCACCGAATAGCTGTAGGTAGTCGAAGGCTCCGCACACATATCGTAGTACCAATGGTTATCGCCCTGTAGCGCTACGTCATCTTCGTTCAGACAATCATAAAGCTCGCCGTCACGGTAAATCAGATAACGGCTTACACCTGTTGCGTTTTCGCCAAGATCCTGCGAAGCGTTCCATGCGAGCCGAACAACAACATTTCCCGGACTCATTGGCGCATCGTTTATAGTGAAACTCGCTGGTGCAGTTGGCGGAGTTGTATCGCTGTCGGCAAGTTCGATTCGCGTCAGAATAAATCGCGTATCGCTGTACGGCTTGCTGATATTCACTATTGTATGCATACCTTCGGACGGCGTTGAGCCCACCGCCGAAACATTGTCAGCGTCTGAAATGTAATATTCCATTTCTATGAGTTCACGCGGCGGCATCCATACTGCATCCGCATGGTACAACCGGTTCTGCATCGTGTACCAGAGCATTTCGGTGTCGGCAATGTCTGGTCTGTCGGGGTCAACAAAGCTAATGCGAGTTTCGAGATACGCAAACTCGTCCGAATTGTTATAAAAGGTCGCAACGATGCGCTGCCCGAACTGGAAGTTAATCGGTGTCGTTCCCGAAACGCCGTAATAAGCCCATTCGTTTTCGCCAAGCCCATCGTTCTCGGTTACGCCGTCATGAGCGGGATTGCCGTCCGTATCGACGAAGCGCGATCGCGTCGCGTCTCGCATTATCGTCGTCCAGTCGCCGTATGGCGTTTCTGTAGTCGCATCGTTAGTTCCGAAGTCGATTAGCAGCGTTCGCGGCGTTTCGCCGTTTTGTGTGAGTACAATGTTCCCTATATCGCCGACGCTCCCCATTGAATCGTATGGAATAACGGTTACATATGGATAATCGCCTGCTGGTAACGTGAAAATGAACGGGATCGGAAAATTCTGACCTATCGGCATTGCCTCCTTAGCGTCCGCAAGTGAAACGCGGCCAATTTCCGTCCAAGGCGCACTTCCCGTATCGGACCAAGCTATCGCATATGAAGCGACGTTCACCAGATAGTTTTCGGCTATTGGCGTTACATCGGGAATCCCGACCTCCCCGTCGCCGCTCCGGTCAATCCACGCTTCGTATTCATCGTCGCCTACATCGTCGTTCGTCAAGGCGAGATAGTTCTGGGCAATCGGGGTGATGTCCGGCACGCCAACATCGCCGCTCAAGTCGTAATCGCCGTTGTTGACATAAGACCAAGTTAAAACGCGCGCGCCTTCTTTATACACCAAATTTTTCACGCGATTTCCTGCGCCCGTCGGAGCTGCGGAGACAATTTTGCCTGCGCTAAAGTAGCGGTTCTTTATCTGCTGTTCGAGTTCTTGCTTGAGTTTGTTGAAAACGTCTGTCTGCATTGAAACCGCTGTACCATTCGCTTCATGAGTCCGAATCTCGGACAATGCATCAGCGACTCTAACAACTTTTGCTTTTGGAACGACAGACGAAGCGAATCCGTTCTGCGAAACCGCGGATTTACATGAAAAAACAGCGACTACCAGCGCGATCGCCAGCATCGCAATTGTAAAACAACCAAAATGCTTGTATTCCATTTCTCCCCTCTCGCACGACTCGCACAATCAGCAAACGATCAACTCCCATTAAAACAAACGCTCAAATCGCTGCTGTCGCGCGGTCAATCGCTAGTATTTTAGCGCACTAATAGGCGTGAATGCAAATAGGTTTAGCAAATGAAACGAAACAGGATACGCAACAGAGATCGCATAAACTAACCAACTGTTAGAACGTTAGAAATGCACGCGAAAACTCACAAATTGCAACAATAACTAAGATGCGCGCAGACAACTAGACGCGCCCCTTATGCCTGCGCCGTTCCGCACGCAACTCTGATGCGCACTTGTTCACGAATCGATCGGCTTAGACTTGAATTGATTTAGAGTTTTGATAAAGCAATACTATACTTGTGTCATTGCCCGGTACAAACGCAAATCCAATTCCTTCAGCCTCTCCGAGATAGCAGTTTGGATGTTTGACATAGCAACAGACTTTTAACAAGTCTCACCTTTTTCTAGTTAAAACACTAAAAAAATCAATAGCTACCAATTTTGAGATCCGCGCCGTACACAATTCAACTGTACTTGGGTGAGTCGATTAGGTATGTCGAGAGAAACTACAATGCGGATTGCAATATAATAAGGTCAGGTGTAAACAATTAAAGGAAAGTTAATCAACTGGTTCAATCTCGAACGAACCCAGTCCTAGCGATGACATTTTACCAACGCTCAATAGCTGACCTGCATTCCACCAGAGGATATGACTTGCGGGGATGCCTTTTAGGGTGATCTCCCCCATGTAACCCGTTGCCGGAATTTTCTGTCTTTGTGAAGCACTCCAGCGTTCCTGATAAACATGCGTCCATGTACCAACATTATCGGTTGAATAGCATTCAAATCCCCAAGGCTTGGGTGGTTCGAAACCCGTCGCTGTTGCCACACCCTGAATCCGCCTCACCAAGCTGTTCCAGAGTAACTTCGCATTTGGCAAGACCGCTTCTTCGCCTTTAACTCGTAGATGTACTGGTGTGTAGAAACCCAGCTTGATTGAATGCCTTGTTCGCATGTCTTCTTCGATGGATAGTTTGTGTAAATCCATCGAATCGGGTGCGCCGGGGTAACGCACAACATCGCTCGACGAGTTATAGATGGGTGTCGAGCGTTTCTTGCGCAGAACCTGCACTTTCATTAGTGTTAAAGGCTTTGTCCCTCTGCCGAAGCCTCTTTCAGCAACACGCTTTAGCGCAACAATCCAAAAAGCAAGTTTGCGCGTGTGTTCGCCCAGCAGGACAAGCTTAAACTTGAATAACCTGTTAGCGGGAAGTAAATCGGGAGTGTTTTTACTTGGATGAATGACAAATGGATGAGCATGATTTGTGGTAACACCGGGGGGAACAGGAGAAGGTTCTTCGCCGGGTTGAACAAAAGTAAACCACGCGGTCGAAAATGCGCAATCGAAGCGAAGCAGGCAGGACTGACAACTCGCTCCGGGAAACGGGCAGCATGATTCGCGAAGGCTAATCCCGAGCGCGCTTCTAAGGTGCGCTCCCCAGAATCCGTTAACGGATATCGGACCGGCAGTTTTAAGCACTATTTCAAGTTGATAGTAAGGTATTCCTTCCACATGTGCATTTTAGCGCATTTTTTAATCAGCATCTACATTCCATGAACGTGATCCGTAATCGTGAGGGGTCCTTCGCGGGTCCCCTGCGGCGCTAGCCGTAGGGTGCAACGAGCGGGGAAG
>CAZRQJ010000023.1:0-18547 GCA_964602075.1 uncultured Planctomycetia bacterium | reverse complement strand
GAGCGGTCTAAGAATGAACTTCGCACTCGCTTTTGACATTGATTTTCCTCCAAGAAAAATGGGATACATATAAAAGCTAAACTGGCAAAACCAACAAGCAGTTGCTAGCAGTCCAGCCTTACGACTGCTAATTTTACTTGCTACTTTTGAAATGTCAAGTCAATGCAGCTTGCAATCGACAATTAAGGCGAGATTGTGAAAATATAACATGTTCAGATTAGTTTATTTGATATTAATAGTATCACATATGCAACCAATCCAAAAAACGCTTAGTAATTGAATGAGGGGGTGTAGGGGGGAACATCGTCTGAAGAAAGTACTTTAGGTCATAAATCTGCACAATCATGTTCCATAAAAAGTTAATCATTGATATAATGACTTGATTAAATCGTGCAGGGACGTTCGCCGATGGCAATTTTCGGTGCTAAAAAGAAGCTTGCTCCAGTCTTGGAGTCAGCTTTACGCGCAAAATCAAGAGGTAGAGACTATATCAAAATAGTCGATACTGCTCTCGCTAGTATCCCAACCGAGCTTAGCGACGACGACCATAGAGCTTTGGCTTCGCTGAAGTTTCTTCGCTCTGAATACTTATGGGATAACGGCGAAAAACAAAAAGCGCTCACGAATTTACTCCAGGTTTTCGAAGGAGTATACGTTGACGAAGATTGGTCAGCGCTTGTTGCCGACTGGATAAGAGCTGACAACATAACAGACATAAAATATCGAATTTTACTTGAGAAACGACTTGAAATCGCTCCCGAAGACCGACGCTCATCACTATCTCTCGCACGCATGATCGCAGAACTGCCTAATCCGACAGAAGAAGACATAGACATCGTTGAACGTGCTGTGAAAGAATTTCCTCTTTGGAAAGGAGGCTCTAGCGTTCTAACAATCCGCTATCTTGCGCATGAGCGTACGGACGCAGAAGCTTTAGAGGTATATAAGTTTGCCTACCCGCACAACAAAAACAACGAGAAATTAATAGAATATTTAACAAGAGCTCTTATTGCCAATCAAGACAGAAGCGAATTTGCAATTAAGTTCTACCGCGACAGAATTGAATCCGGTGCCGATGTACCTGAAGCTCTAGGTATGTTATGCGACTCGTACCTGGAAAAAGGCGATATATCTCCTACTACTTGGCCGTTTATCGCTGACGCCTTAGCTCGAGGCATGTTGAGCCCTCATGGAGTGAAACACGTCAGCGATTTCATTCTGACTAATCAGAAGGAATATTTCAACCGAAGGAAACTTGCCGAGGAAGTTTATGAAAAAGGTTATCGCGGCCAAGAACTAGTCCAGTATCTCGCTGACGAATACGCCGCGGACTTAGAAGTTAACGAAAAAACAATACCAGTATTTGTGGACGCGTTCAAAGCACATGCTCTTAGTAAAAAGAGTATACGAGTTCTTACCGATCATTATCTGCATGCCGGCGATCGTGGTGAGTTCGCGGCTAGAGTTTACGAAACATATTTAAGTATGGTTCCGGAGCTTCCGCAGCCGAAACTCTATGAGTATTTGGCGGAAAACTATGTAAGACTTGGACGAACCGATGAACAAGCTAAGAAAATCTACGAAGAGGCTTTGCAATCCGATCCAGACGATACAGAGTTAATTAGAATGCTAGCTCAAACTTATTTGAGCTATGGGGTTACATCTCTTGAAGCCATAAGGGTTTACAAGCGCGCTTACAAAGAACATATTGACGACTATACAAAGCACTCTATCGCTTTAGTTTTAGCTGAAGCAAACATTAAGATTAAACGTTTCGACGAGGAAACTCTCGAATACCTAAGAATGCTAAAGGGGGCATACCCTGCCCCGCTGGAAAAGCAGTTCAACGAAGCACTCGTTTACTGTTATATGAATCTCGACAGAAGAGATTCTGAAGCGCAAGCGCAGTACGGTAAGCTTTATAAATCTCTTAGCAATCCGCCAAGTAAGTTAGTTCATATCCTTGCAAGTATCACTATTGAAACCCGTAAAGACGGGAAACCTTTTGATAAGGATGAGATAGCCTTATTCGATCACGTTTTTGAGCTTGAGAAATTCTCCTGCGATCCAGAGATCGCATTTGTTTTAGTCGAACACAGGTTGAAGAATAAAGAGGAACGCTTAAAGGTTGTAACTCCAGCGGTTCGTGTGTTTGAATCTGATGTTCACCGTTTAGCAAGAATTCTAGAATCGCAAAATGCTTCCGATATTTTTGTGGATATCGGTGATTTTTATGCCGGTCGCTTTAACTTTGAAATGGCTAGCGTAGCGTATCGCGAGGCAGTGAAATACACTGGCTTAGACTCGGCTAAATACCGTTTATCAAAGATGTTGATTAACGAAGGAAACGCTGAAGGTGCACTTGAATCTTTATCAACATTGTCTATACCAGACGCTAAGAGCGAGGCGCAACTTTATTACTGGCGCGGTGTGTGCTATCTCGTCTTGAATGATCCAGTTGAGGCTTTGAAGTGTTTTGAGCGGATTAAAGAAACCGAAAAGTTGAACGAGTTTATTCCAAGTTTTCTGTTGGATTTGAGAATGGGACAGGCTCTTGAACAAGCTGGCAAGTGGCAAAAGGCGCGCATTAAATACCGAGCTGTTCTTGAAAATCCCGAAGCTAAGAATTTCCACCGCTGGGCTGATATTGAAATAGCAGTCTTATACATAAAAGAAAAGAGATTCAAAGACGCTTTACAACAAGCGGAGGACATGTATAACAAGAACCGTACCGGACGAGCCGAGAGTCGTTACTTCGCAATGGCTCTCCTTTATAATGGATTCAAAGCGCTAGAAAAAAACGATATAGAAATAACCACAAGTTTATGGAGCCAGGCAGTACAAGTGGACATGGGCGATCGCCTACTTCGAGATGTCATAACTGATTTATTATTGATCGAGGGCGAGAAGGCATTCTTTTCAAAAAATTATGACCGAAGTCGTATGTTTTTTGAAACTTCTCTTGCCGTGTTGCCAAAGCGCTTGGATACTCGCTGGTATCTTGCTTATTCATATCATGAATTACGTGACTATAATCAAGCATTGATTCAATATACTAACGTACCCTGGGATCAAGCTCCTGCGGATTTGCAGAGGAGCCAGGGATATGCTTACTTATCGAGCGGGAGACACGAGAAAGCTTGGCGAGTGTTCTTAGATTTGATTCGCAAGAACCAATTCGATGATTCAGATATACCATTGCTTTTCTCCAGCTATCTGTCTGACACACTATGGAGCGGTAGTCGAATATTTAAAGATTTGCAGTTCAAAGACGATTCTATCGACTACGCTAACTTCTACATTCACGACGGGCAGTACGATAGAGCAATCAATTTATTGAACAAACTAGGCGAAAAACCTGAATACAAAGAGGATTTTAGTATTCTTTGGTTTTTGGGATTAGCAAATGAAAAACTAGGCAATCGCGAGATGGCAGTTCACCACTGGCGTGAAATTTTGAAACGATCCGATAGACCTGATATCGACAAGTCAAAGCGGATGCAAGAATACTTGGAGATAGGTCTAGCTTTCATGGATTCCGGGTATACCGACGAAGCTATGAAAACTTGGGAATCTCTAGAACAAATTGACTCTCAGTTTGAACACTTAGCAAAGTTAAAAGCTGAAACGCTTTCACTTAGCGCTTACCAGTCTGTACGGAAAGCAGAAAAAGTGAAAATTGCAATCAATTATTGGAAAAAAGCACTTGAGTTTGATCAAAGGAACTACAAGCTCGTTCAGAACTTAGCAATTGCTTATTGGCAGGTTGAGGATTTCACCAACAGCGCTAGGTACTGGAATAGGATGATCGATTGGTGGAAGAAAGCCTTAGAAAAGAATCCTAAACACTTCGCTATTTTTAGTATTTACATCAGCGAGATTCAACGCGTTCTTACTGATTTGATTTCCTCCAAAGGGCGCGCCGATCACGATCTTATGAAAGTAAGAACAGAAGACATCATTGATTATTATCAGAAAGCAAATCGTTTCTATTGGCTTCTCAATCTTGATAAGCGCGCAACTGTAAATGACGTAGAACGCGCTTATTTCAGACTTGTTAAAATCTATAATCCGGAACGACATGCCGACACTTTTATGTTGCTTGAGGAAGCGTATGCCAACCTTACCGACGTAAACAAGAAAGAGAAGATAGACTTGTTTGCATATAATCCACTTGATATCGAAGTGTTAAGAGAAATAGTGTGGGGAGGCAAGAAACACGTTAATGTATTTGGAGCTCTTCGAGCAAAGATAGTACCTCCGTTACCAAAACACTCTTGGTTACAGCCGACTAAACTCGATCGTGAAATTGTCCTTTCTCAAATGTCTGAGCGGCTAAAAATGAATTTGAAACTTCCTGATTGGAATTTAGTTTAATGGATTATAAAGATTCAGTCGTGAGTTTGTCGGATGAGCAGTATTTCGTACTGCCAGCCTACGAAAGCGCGCAGGGGGTTCAATCACGTCAAGTTGCACCTGTTTCATTTTTTCAAATAAAGTCTGAACTCGCCCGTTTATCACTATATATCGAGGACTTGATTGCGAAAGAAACCGCTGCCATAATAGACTTAGAAGCGGGATTAGAAAGTATAAGATCTGAAATAGAGAACCTTAAAGTACAAATTACAGGTAAAACTACTGCTGATACAAATCGTGTAATCGGAGTAGTAGACGAAAAGATCGAAGATATTGCATCGCGAATCGTATCGAGGCAGGATGCCGTGAACGCGCGTACAGCTAAACTTGCAAACGACTTACAAGTGTTTGAATCGGTCTTAGAAGGCAAAATCGAAGGCGTCAAGGGCGTCGTTTCTAGTACATCTAGCGATATCGCTAAATCTGTTCACGAATCGATTGTTACGACGCAAGCTAGTTTACAAGCTGACATTTCTAGCGAGCTTACCGATCTAGGACGTTTGATTTTGAAAAAAGTTAAAGAGAGTTTGGAAAGCGACGGCACTCGCATAAACTACTTAACTGGCATTAGCGAAGAGCTCGACAAACGTCTTTGCGGCATTGAAATCACGATTATTGAAAAGTTGAAGCAAATTGAAAAATTGAAAGCTAGCGGCGAATCATCAACTGGTTGTGGCGATGGTCGCACAACGATCGATAAAGCGGAAATTCGCGAACTTTTAGCTATAATGGATAGTTTCGACAGGCTCCTTCAGTTCCTCGAACGTAAAGGAATGCAAGTCGAAGAATCTGTGCTATCAGGCGTAGTTGGTATAAGGGCATTGATCGAACGATATTTGACAAAACTCGATTTGAATAAACTCGCCGTTGAAGGTAAGTTCGATCCAAACTTACATCGTGCTATGGCTGTGGTAGAAGTACCCGATAAAGAGGACGGAGACATCGTCGAAGTGCTTCTTTCAGGATATTTGTATAAAGGAAAGGTTTTGAGATCGGCAGAAGTAATCATCAACCGTTGTAAAAGTTGATTATAATGTCAGTTTTGTTGCTGTAACATCTTTTTGGAGCTGGAATCATGGGAAATATCGTAGGAATTGATTTAGGAACAACGAACTCGCTCATCGCAACCATCATCGATGGTGAGCCTACGCTAATACCTAACGAAAGGGGAAGCACCATAACGCCTTCAGTAGTAGGTTTCACAGAGTCGGGCGAGTTACTAGTTGGCGAACCTGCAAAGAATCAACTCGTTGCAAACCCCGAACGAACAGTCGCGAGTATTAAACGTTTAATGGGCAGCGATCGTCGAATCAGTATTGGAGAGAAAGATTTTTCACCGCAAGAAATCAGCGCTGTAATCTTAAAGAAGCTGAAGCTCGACGCCGAGATGTTCCTTCACGAACAGGTAGAAGAAGCAGTGATTACTGTTCCTGCATACTTTACAGATTCACAGCGTCAAGCTACAAAAGATGCTGGTGAAATAGCGGGGTTTAAGGTTGAAAGGATCATAAACGAACCTACCGCTGCAGCGCTTGCTTACGGTTTTGAAAAAGTTGAAGCAAAAACAATCCTTGTTTATGACTTGGGCGGTGGCACGCTTGATGTGAGTATCATCAAACTCCACGAAGGCGCATTCAAAGTGCTTTCTACGGCTGGTATAAACACACTAGGCGGCGATGACTTCGACTATCGTGTCGTCGAGTATTTAATACAGCAGTTTAAGGACAAAGAAAAGGTCGATATAAACACAATTCCTGATTTAGCGCAACAAAGAAGTATCAAGCAGAGATTGAAGGAAGCCGCAGAAAACGCTAAGATCGACCTATCGAGCTTACTAGAAACAAACATCAATCTTCCATTCCTCTATACCGGAGGAGCGGAACCGCTGCATTTAAACGAAAATCTCACTCGCGCAAAGCTCGAAGAACTTACTAAGGAACTCATCGAACAGACATCGCTTCCAATGGAAGCATCAATATCCGACGCTAATTTATCAAAGGACAACATTGACTCGGTAATTTTAGTGGGTGGGCAGACCCGAATGCCTGCAGTGCAACGCCTTGTAAAGCAAGTAATGGGCAAAGATCCACTCAAAGACGTCAATCCCGAAGAATGTGTTGCAAGTGGCGCAGCGATCCAAGCTGGAATTAAACGTGGACATCTAAAAGATCTTGTCGTGGTTGACGTAGCTCCGTTCACGCTTGGAATTGAGGTTGAGGGCGGCAGGTTCAGCGAAGTTATTCCACGCAACACAAGCGTCCCTTGCAATCGTAAACGCATATACGTTACGACAATGGATAACCAAACTGAAGCTCACATTCATGTTCTTCAAGGTGAAAGCCCGCACGCGATGGAAAATTCGAGTCTTGGTGAATTCATCCTATCTGGCATCACCCAAGCGCCAAAGGGCGAGAGTATTGTCGAAGTCAATTTCGATTATGACGTTAATGGCATCGTTAAAGTAACGGCGAAGGATCGCAAAACCGGAACGGCAAAGGGAATTACCATTAAATCAAGCAAAGCGAGACTTACCGAAGAAGATGTACGCCTCGCGCAACGAGACGTTGCTAAGTACACCGGATCGTTGCTAACACAGCGTGAGAAGAGCAAGATTGTATTTGAAGCTCAAGAAACGCTTTCTAGCGGTATCAAACTTCTTAAGCGTACCGAGGGAGGCGATATCCGTATGAGCGATCAAGAACGTTTGCGACTAGAATCACTTCTAAAGGACATGAAAGAAGCGATTATGACCGAAGATGAATCGGCACTCGAAACCTTAGTTGATCAAGTCGGAGCCTTTGTTAAGGACTTCGCGTAAGGAATTCCAATGAATACCGACGCTGGGAACGTCGTGTTTGAAAATTGCCCTGTATGCGGTAATAGGGAGTTCAATGGGACTCCCAAGTGCATATGTAGTAAGCGATTCGACATGAACGATTATAAGAGCATTATCCTAGCGGCACGCTTAGAGTTGGACAAGGCGCGAATGCTGTTCGTATCCGAGAAGTATGTCGAAGCAGATACAGCTTGTGTTCGCGCATATGAGTTGTGGGATGGGCTATTCGAGGAAGCTATAGCATTGCGTGTTCGGATTGCAATTGAGACTGCTCAATTCGATACTGCATTCAAACTGCTTCCTTCTATCGAAAATCGAGAATCAAATCAAGCGCTTGCAGAAAAACTACAAAAAGCTGTCGTTCGTGATAATGGTGCGAAGGAACACTACAATATCGCTCTTCGTAACGCTCGCCGTTCCGAGAACGCATATGCTATTGAAGAATTGTACTCTGCCATAGAACTCGCGCCTTACTTAATTGAGCCATATAGGTTGTTGATTAAGGTTCTCATATTGCTAGGAGATTACGATCGAGCTCAAACTTGGTTTGAACTTGCACAACAAAGATTTGGAACTGAACCAAGCATCTCGGCACTAAAGCGTGAAGTGTTTGGAATCACGACAGTTAGACCCAAAGGAATCCGCTACTATTTACTCGCATGGGATGAGTCGCCGACAATCCGACTTGTTACAAGTGTTGTGCTGTTTTCTTTAGTAGTCGCTTCGTGGCTCTTTGCAATTTTTAGCGGTAAATAGTGAAGTATCTGAATAATTTATGCGTAAATGTTGATCGGACTTAATATATAAATTTCAGACTGTTTGCTTAGGTCAATTTTTTCTATAGGTTCAATCGGATTGTAATTTTTATCGAAAAGAATCTTAACTTCGGGTCGAGTAGGATGGTCCGCAGAAATAGCATACACAACTCCGTATCTTTCATCATTTAAACGGACGATGCTTCCGACGGGGTACAATCCTACAAAGCGCAAAAATGTGTTTACGGTATCGTTGCCGAAAACATCGAAACTCCGGATAATTATGTTTGATATAGCTTGGTTTGGACTCAAGCGCTTTCTATGAAGTCTCTCACTAGTCAATGCGATGAATGTATCGCAAATTGCGAGCATCAATGCAAGCGGATGAATAGCATCGTTACAAAAGCGTTGTAGATAACCGTTCCCATCGAAACGCTCGTGATGTTCTAATATCATTCTTAGCACGTCAATCCCTAGACTTGTACATTCCTTGATCATTTGATACGAGTATCGCGGGTGTTCCATAACCATAGCAAACTCACGTTGAGTCAGTTGATCTGGTTTGTTAATAACACTGACTGGTATACGCATCATCCCTATGTTGTGAATCGCTGTGCCGACAGCAATGTCTTTGATTTGGCTCGCCCACAATGGATCGTTTCGGAAAATCACTATCATTAATGCCGCTACGTTCATAGAATGCCAAAAAAGAAAATCTGAATAGTTTGGTACAGGATGAGTATTTATTGCTTTACCAGCAGAATGATCAACTGCTTGCAAGAAAACCTCAATCTCATTTTCGAGAACATCGACATTCGTAAAGACTCCCATTCTACTGGCTCTGAATACATCGCGTATTGCTGTAACCACTCGATCAGCACTTTCGAAAGGTACGATATTTGCAATATCAGCCCGCTCATATATGCGGTTTATATTCTTGCGTAGTTGTATCAAGAAATGATGTTCATCCAATGTCACTTCGCTTTTTTCGGCAAATTGATTAGATGAAGTAACTACGTATTCAATTCCTCTTTCTTGTAATTTTTGGATTATATATTCGGTTAGCTTGCTACCCTTGCGTAAAAGCATTTGCAGGTTTGTGCTTAACAAATCTTCATCAAGAAGTAAGCCAGGCTGCAGATTGGTTAAAGGAACTTTTTTCAAAGAATGTTCCTCGCAGAAATGATGAAGAATGTTGAATGGGTTCAACATTCCAAACAGCTATTAATAGATATCGGAGGTAGACGAACCTAGAATACGACAGATAAATAAAAGCGACTACAACCGATGTTCCATTATACCAGCGGAATGCACTAATTGTATCAACCGAATAGCATCTTTATAATGCAAACAGTCTGGATAATTCATGTATAATAAATTTGATTGCGTGCAATGCGCTAGAATTGCGCGCTCTATATTAGGTTTTGGTGATATATGATTGAAAATTGTTTAGAAGACGCCATCAGGGCAACTTATCGAGTAAAAGTAGGGCATGCTGAAATGTTAAAAGGTGGCGTAATTATGGACGTTACGTCACAGCAGCAAGCAATCATTGCTGAAAAAGCTGGTGCGGTTGCGGTTATGGCACTTGAAAGAGTACCTTCCGATATACGTAAGCAAGGTGGAGTCGCTCGCATGGCGGACCCTGAGATGATTTACAAAATCATGGAAGTTGTCTCGATACCAGTCATGGCAAAGTGTCGCATCGGTCACTTCGCGGAGGCACAAATTCTTGAAACTATGAAAGTTGATTTCATCGATGAGAGTGAAGTGTTGACACCTGCCGACGAGGTTAATCATGTGTACAAACACAATTTCAGAGTGCCGTTTGTGTGTGGTTGTAGAAATCTTGGAGAAGCTTTAAGACGAATCGGCGAAGGCGCAGCAATGATGAGAACCAAAGGCGAAGCAGGCACGGGAAATATCGTAGAAGCGGTCCGTCACATGCGTCAAGTTCACTCCGATATTCGCAGACTAACTCAGCTAGATAATCATGAATTAATGGGAGTTGCTAAGGAACTGGGTGCGCCTTATCATCTCGTCGAGGAAGTGGCTAAATCGGGTAGACTTCCAGTACCTAATTTCGCTGCAGGGGGCATTGCTACACCAGCGGATGCAAGTTTGATGATGCAACTCGGAGCAGAAAGCGTTTTTGTCGGAAGTGGTATTTTCAAGAGTGAAAATCCAGAGTTGATGGCGAAGGCTATCGTCGATTCAGTTCTTTACTACGACAAACCAGATCGGCTTGCAGATATTAGTAAAGGACTTGGACAGGCGATGCCAGGTCTCGACATTGCGACTATGCCCAGCGAGGAAAAGCTTTCAGGTCGGGGTTGGTAGTTTTAGGAACGTAATCGATTGTGTTTATTGTTTTACTGAATTGACAAGCAGTTTGCTTTCACATCAGCATCTATATTGGTTTTGTGGAGCACTTCTTGTTGGTGGACTATTTATGAAAGATAAGACTATTGATTTTCTTTTTGTTGTTCACAACCATCAACCTGTGGGTAATTTTGACCATGTGATTGGTCAAGCTGCTGATGATGCATACATTCCATTTTTGAAGCTCCTTTTCGAATATCCCGAAATAAAGATAGGTCTGCACACAAGCGGATGTTTATGGGATTGGCTCATAGCGAATCGTCCGGAATATCTTGAGTTGTGTCGAGAGTTAGTTCGTCGAGAACAAGTGGAGTTGCTTGGTGGTGGATATTACGAACCGATTTTGACATTGTTGCCGGAACGCGATCTCAAGCGACAATTTGCTCGTATGAATACTTTCGCAGAGGAAAATTTCGGAGTTGTTTTAGAGGGATTTTGGTGTACAGAACGAGTCTGGCAACCCACTATTCCTTGGTTTCTCAAAAATACGCAGATGAAATACACGCTTCTAGACGACAATCACTTTTTGTCAACTGGTTTACAAACTTTCGATCTCGGGAAACCGTTCTTAACTGAGTCACTTGGTGTAGAGTTGACATTGCTACCGATAAGCGAAAAACTTCGCTATCACATTCCTTTCAGTGAAGTTAAGCGCGTCGAAGGTTTTTTCCGACAAAAATTCAACTCTGGCGGAGGGCTGTTAGTCTTCGGTGATGATGGCGAGAAATTCGGTGTTTGGCCAGGAACTGATGACTGGGTCTGGAATCGCGGTTGGATAAGGGATTTCTTTGATATGTTACGCTCAAATCAAGACTGGATAAGAACGCACCAACCGAAAGAGTATCTCTTAACTCATACCCCTAAAGAATTTGCTTTTTTGCCTGCTACAAGTTACAGGGAGATGACTGGTTGGGCAATGCCAGCAAAGAGCGTTAGTGAGTTTGAAAACGCTTGGAAAAAGATTGAAAACACAGACGATGATTCACCCGCGAAGCGGTTTTTTAGAGGTGGACACTTTACGACTTTTTTATCGAAATACTCCGAATCAGCCCGAATGTATCGAGAGCTACTATACGTATCGGAGCTGTTAAGTAAGTCGAATCTTGATACGCAGTTGCTTGACGAAGCCGCCATGAATTTAGATAAAGGCATGTGTAACTGCGCATATTGGCATGGTGTATTTGGCGGACTTTACTTAAATTATCTACGCAATGCCGTATATAAGAACTTCATTGCTGCAAAGCGAATTCTGTATGCTAACACAGAGAATTGCATTAAGTTTTCTTCGCCTCGACATGTTAGACTTTCAAACTCCGAGTTAGAAATCGAAGTCGATCTTCAAAACGGACAAATTGAAGCCATAGACTTTCTACCATCAGCAACTAGGTTGACCGATGTTTTAACGCGTCGATACGAAGGTTATCACGATAAAATCATAGAAGCCGTCGTTGGCGATAACGAATCACATGATAGTATTCACAATGCCATAAGAGCAAAGGAAGCGGGACTTCAAGATACGCTGTTTTATGATAGACGCTCGCGCGCATCCTTTGACGTAATCCTAACCGAACGAGGTGCAAGCGCTCAGCGATTGATGAAGGGAGACTTACATTGGTTCGACGGAGTTGTTTCAGACGTGTCGGTGATAAAGTGTGACGCAAACGAATATTCGATGAACTGCTTACTTAGCTTGTTGGATGACGTTGGCTCAATGAATATGTCAAAGTCGGTAAAGCTACGAGAGGATTCAGCTACGATTGACTTTGAACTTGAATTGCGACCGAATGTTGTAAGAACTACGACAGAGTTCGATGTCGTAGTCAGTTTCGACTTCGGATTGCTCGCTGGTGACTCGCCTGATAGGTACTACGAACTACTTACAAAACACGAACGAATGATGTTTACTGGAGACATCTCAAACACAGATTCGATATCGTTGGTGGATGAGTGGCAAGGATTTCGTATTACAATACACAGTAGCGCTGGATGCTCCTATCACGTTTATCCGATCGAAACAGTCAGCGCTTCCGAAGGAGGTCTTGAAAGAACATATCAAGGAAGTTCGGTAAACGCAGTTCGTCCATTTAACTTTGCCGACGATCATTCGATTTTGGACTGGCGATTTTCGATAACGATTACCCATCTAGTTTATTAACTACTTGCGAGCTTAACAGGAGGTATTATGCAAAAGAGAAGTAAAGAAGAATTGAATTTACTTACAAAAGTCGAGCTAATGAAACTCGCAAAAAGTTTAGGTCTATCTGGATTCACAACTTTTAGGAAAGACCAGATTATCGAGATGATTTCCAATTCGGAGAAGCTTTCACATAAGGAAACCGTAAAAACAAAGGAAAAAGGTACGGAACTAGAGCCGTGTGCAGTGGAAGATGCTCTATCCGAGAAGACTCCTTTGAGCTCAAAAGATAGTGACAAGAAGACTGATCTAACCGTCAGTCAGAAGAGCGATGGTTTAGCGACACTGAAATCTAACAAGAAAGAGGATATCGATGAAAAAGTAACGAATGGGTTGGCTATTCAACACCCTAGCGCGTCTCCAAGCGCTTTGAGATATGGCAGGTACACTCACTCTACACCCGAACCTAGAGATAGCGCTTTCAGACCTGCAATTTGGCCCGACAAGGATGTAATCCCAGACAGATACGGTAAGGACAAACTTATAACACTCATACGTGACCCATTCCATTTAGTGTGTTTTTGGGAACTGTCAGGTTCTCGGTTATCGAATCTTGCGAGCTCAATAGAAGTCGATCTCTGGCAGTCAAGACGCATGGTGTTGCGTATATTCAAGGAAACTGTTGGACTACCTGTTCTTGTAGGAACGACTGATGTATATGGCGAGGTAGGACGATTTCACGTTAAAGTGCCGGAACCAGGCGTATCGTACTTTGCAGAAATTGGATTCTATTTCTATAATGGGAGATACGAAACTGTTTTAACAGATAGGTCCTGTCGCACTCCTCAAACAAGGCCTCCTCGTGTAGGCCCTGTTAGTTGGTTGTCAGTCATTCCTTCACGTGCACGCAGAGTGATTTCATTAGAGACCCAGCCTGTTTCTCATCCATCGCCTCAATTAAGAACTCTGCGCCGCGGTGTTAAAAATGCTGTTTCTAAAAGGCGAAATGAATTTGGCATCAGCAGCAAGCCGACGACGACTGGTTCGGAACAACTAATCGAGCGTAACGAAGATCAGGTTAGTAATATGCTAGACACATTAAAGTCCGGCAAAAATTAAAGGAAGGATATACGTGAAAAACGTCCAAGTAATGATTATGGCTGGGGGTAGAGGCGATAGGTTGATGCCCTTAACAAAGGATAGATGCAAGCCTGCTGTGCCGTTTGGTGGACGTTATAGAATAATTGATTTCGTCTTATCTAATTTCATTAACAGCGGTTTTACGAAGCTACATGTGCTTACCCAGTATAAAGCAAACTCGCTAATCGTTCACATAAACAGAAGCTGGAATATAAGCGGTGTTCTCGATGGACATGTCAACCCAGTGCCGGCTCAACAACGCACTGGTGAAGATTGGTACCTAGGAACAGCAAACAGTGTATATCAAAATCTCGACATTTTAGGCAGTACACGCCCCGATTTCGTGGCTGTGTTTGGTGGCGACCACATTTACAAGATGGATGTACAGCTAATGTACCGAGATATGATCGATAATAATGCCGACGTTATGGTATCAGCGATTCCTCATCCTAGGACTGACTCAAGCCGCTTTGGCATAATTCAAGTTGACAATAATTGGAACATAGTCGATTTTCTCGAAAAACCCGACGATCCACCCGGGTTGCCCAGCAATCCAGAAATATCACTTGTAAGTATGGGCAACTACATTTTTAAGTCGAGAGTTCTTAACGAAGTTTTGACCGAAGACATGCACGACCCTGACAGCGCGCACGACTTCGGCAAAAATATTATTCCTTATATGGTTAAAGCGGGTTATAAAACAAAAGCATACGATTTCTCTAAAAATCGAGTTCCGGGCGATCCTCAAGATCAGCCTGTTTACTGGCGCGATGTTGGCACAGTTGACAGTTACTATGATGCAAACATGGATTTACGTTCAGTTCACCCGCAATTCAATCTATATAATCACCTTTGGCCTATCAAGAGTCTGCACAGGAGCTTACCCCCTGCGAAATTCGTTTTCGCTGATGTTGATACAAGATATGGACACGCTATCGACAGCATCGTCGCATCAGGCAGTATTATCAGCGGGGCTGTAGTGCGCAATTCTGTAATCGGCAACAATAACTTCATTCATAGTTATTGCGAACTCGACGGTTGCATCGTTCTCGATCATGCAGATATACATAGGCATTGCAAACTAAAAAAAGTGATTGTAGATAAATACACAAAAGTCGAAACCGGATGTGAAATCGGGTTTGACAGAGATCTCGACGAGAAACGCTTTAGAGTAACTACAGGTGGAGTAACCGTTCTACCGAAAAACGCGATCGTTCGCGCAAACGGTCAGATCCTAGATTTGCTAAACGGACGTGAGATTTACCCGCCATTTTAATTTGGTTTAGGCGATGCGTAACGATCTTAAAATACTGTACATGACTTCGGAGATAGCCCCGTTCTGTAAAACCGGTGGGCTCGCTGACGTGAGCGGCGCATTGCCCGTCGAACTTGCTAAACTCGGATGTAATGTGATAGTCACTTGTCCTTACTATAGACAAGTGCGTGAGTATTTTGAACACAAAAAAAGACACCAATGATTGCCATTAAAGAACGATCGCTTTGGTTAGGTGGAAGGCTTCAGAAATATCGAGTACTTAAATCAACCATTCCTAAATCAAAGGTCGAAGTGTTTTTCATCGATTTCCCCGCTCTGTTTGATCGTTCTTCCTTGTATGTTGATAAGGGCGTGGATTATTGGGATAACTTCTTTAGATTTTCTTTTTTCACACGAGCGGTGCTTGAGTTTACAAAAGCGTATGGATTTGCTCCGCACATCGTTCACTCGAATGATTGGCAAACAGCCCTTGCGCCAGTTCTTATAAAAACCGTATACGCTGGTGACTCGACTATTGGTAGCGCAGGTTCCGTACTTACAATACACAACTTAGCGTTTCAAGGCATATTCGATAAAGGTTTTATGGAGTGCGGCGATTTATCGCCTTCATTGTTTAACATAAATATGCTCGAATTTTGGGGACAGATTAACCTATTGAAAGGTGGACTTGTTTTTGCAGATGCAATAACCACAGTAAGCCCAACTTACGCGAAGGAAATTCAAACGACAGATTATGGATATGGACTTGAGGGACTTTTAACGAAGCTGTCGGGTAAACTTACTGGCATTCTTAATGGCATTGACTACTCTATATGGAATCCTGAAATTGATGAGTTGATTCCTCACAATTTTAGTGTTGAAGACCTTTCTGGCAAGGCTAAATGCAAGGCGGTGCTTCAAAAACAACTAGGGCTTCCCGTTCATGATGATATCTGCTTGATTGGTATGGTTTCCCGCTTAGTCGATCAAAAAGGTCTAGATCTTGTTGCAGAGACATTCGATAACTTGATGAAGCTCGACGTACAGATGGTCTTATTGGGCACCGGCATGCCTGAATATCTCGAATTTTTCGAGAATATGGCTATTCGATATCCAAGAAAATTTGCTGCTGTTCTTGAATTTGACGAAAAATTGTCGCACCTCATCGAAGCCGGAAGCGATCTATTTTTAATGCCTAGTATGTTTGAGCCGTGCGGGCTTAACCAGTTGTACAGTCTGCGGTATGGGACGATACCTATTGTCAGAGCGACGGGAGGTTTAAAAGATACCGTAAATCCAGCGACGCAATCAAGCATTGAATCAGGGCGCGGAACGGGTTTCAGATTCGAGAAGTATCACTCGGAGACTATGCAAAAAACCATAAAAACTGCTCTGAAGCTCTACTACCAAAAACCTGAACTATGGCGAAAGCTTGTGATTAACGCTATGAATAAAGACTATTCGTGGGGAGCTAGCGCCGCTAGATACGTTAGACTTTACAAATCGGTTGTTGAAAAGAAACTTTCAGAATTTTCTGTTTAACACAATATATTCTTGCAGAGTACGTTTACGCAACGGATTTGACTATCGAGTGTCTTATAATGCGAGTCAACTAACATAGTTGAATTCAAACGTAGTTATCGCTAACATGTTGACGTCAGGTGATTTTATGATTTTTGTATCGAGAAAACCTATTTTTTGGATTGCTGTTTTAGTCGTATCTCTCGCTATTGGTGCAGGAGCAGGCTACGGCTACATATACTATCAAGACTGTAACTCACGCGAAAACAAACTTCGTGCTCAGTTTGCTCAATTGAAAGAGAATGCTACGCGCAATCGCGGTCCTACACATGCTGAAAAACTTGCAAGCACTGGAAACCTCGATGCTGCGATAAGAACCCTTGAGAAAGAGCTGGCTAACAACAATCCTTCTATAGACTCTAGAATAAGGCTCGCTGAATTGTATGTCAAAACAGGTAAAAGGGAGGACGCAATTTTTCAGTACTCTTTGGCTTTAGAGTCGGACCCCAAACACAAAGACGCTTTAGTTAAACAAACCGAGTTGCTCCTTTCTGAAGGACGCAAATTAACTGCTTGTGACAACCTCGAAATGCTCCTTTCAATAGATCCAAACGACTCGGACACTCGCTATCGCCTTGCCAATCTTCAGTATGAAAGCAAGAACTACACTGCGGCTGCTGAAAATTTCGGAAAAATTCTTGTGATTAAAGGTGAGGATTCGGTAGCGCTACAGGGGCTAGGTCACATTTCGATGTTGCGGAATTCAGTGGATGATGCTCTAGGTTATTATGAGAGAGCAGTTATCGTCGATCCAAGTCTAGGAGAGGCTTGGTTTTTTATTGCAAAGATAAGCTTGTACAAAGAAAAATACGACCGCGCCATAGAAGCCATGCGCAAAGCAATTGCCTTAGACTATCCAGAGCGTGAATTAAGGTTGTGGTTAGGTGCTGCACTAGAAAATACGGATAGAATTCAGGAAGCAATTTCTGAATATAAAATGTTCGTTGCGGAAAACCCTAATCACCCGAAAACAGGCACGGTTAAATTGCATATCAGCGAGCTTGAATTCTGGGAAGCTCCTGAACACTATAAATCACGCGATATAGGGGGGGGGAACAAACCTTGGCAAGATTCTCTGACTCCTTTGCAAGACGCGTCAAAACCATGGAACGAAAACTCAACTCCAAATCCGTAGTGGTTTCAATGAAGAAAATTACTCGATGAACGTACCCGTAAGCGCACTTACAGCTTCAAGGGAATGTTCACGGAGATAAGATTCAATTCCGTCAATGATAGTCAACACACAATCAGGATCAAGCCACAAACCTGTCCCAATTGAAACTGCAGATGCTCCCACAATAATAAATTCAAGTGCGTTTTCCGTACTGACAACACCACCCTGACCAATTATTGGCAATTTGACAGCTTTTGCACATTCATTAACCATGCGAACCGCGATCGGTCGAATGGCAGGCCCTGAAAGACCGCCAGTAGTCTTGCCAAGCTTGCTTTTTCTCGTTTCTATATCTATAGCCATAGCGCTAATTGTGTTGATTACACTAATTCCATCAAGCCCGCATGCTTCAGCGATCTTAGCTTGAACCGAAACATCTGTTACATTTGGTGTCAGTTTACCAACAAGTGTTTTATCGGTAACTTTCCTGCATGCGCGAAAGAGTTCTTCAACTGCTTTCGGATTCTTACCAAACTCCATACCTTCCCCTTCAACATTCGGACACGATATGTTTAACTCATATCCTGGAGCGCCAACTGTGCTTTCGATAGCTTCAATGACCTCTATGTAATCCCCCGCGCGCTTCCCTACAACGTTAACGATCCAAACAGTGTCGAGGGTATTTAAGAACGGTACTTTTTCACGTATGAATCGCTGAACTCCTGGATTCTGCAAACCGATGGAGTTCATCATGCCGGATGGCGTTTCCAAAATTCTTGGCGGTGGATTGCCGTCGCGAGGTTCGACACTTACAGCTTTTGTAAATATCGCCCCTAATCTCGATACGTCAAACAACTGATTGTACTCTTCACCGTAGGCGAAGCAGCCACTCGCAACAGTAACAGGATTCTTCAAAACTAGTTTGCCGATCTCA